>DAOQPR010000056.1:2914-6390 GCA_035333265.1 Anaerolineales bacterium | reverse complement strand
CTGCGAAAGACCTCAACATCGATCATGAGTTGTTCCAGGCTGAGGAGTAGCGAACCGCCCAATTGACCGGGACCAACCAACAGGTCCGGCCAGGAGAGCGTGGCCATCACCCAATTGAGGGCGCGTTCATAACCGGCTCTTATTCCCGGCTGGTAATGGCCTGTGCTTCCTCCAGAGGCTTCCACGGGCAGGTTGTACGAACGGGCAATCTCCGTGACGGCTGCGCCCATCAATCCATGTTCCACTTCACTGCCGGTGAAGCGGCCTGTGTAGGGGTCCATGATGGCGGGTGAGGCGGCATAAATGACGGGGACGCCAGGTTCAGCGGCTTGTGCAAGGCAAAGCATGGCGAGTGTTTCGCAATTGGCCACAAGCAGGGTCGAGATCAGGCTGGCGGGCGCTGTGCCGCCCATCATGGGCATGGGCATGATGGCGAGCGGAATGCCGTGTCCTGCGATCTCAAGATAAGCGTCGGTATGTTCCGCTTCGAGCACCATCGGTGAGATGGGTGTGACGAGATACGAAAAAGGATTCTTTTTGCGCAGGTTTTCTTTTCCATTGAAGACGACGTTCAGGACTTCCAAAAGCCAGCGTGATTCTTCGATGGTGTGGGTGCAATCCTGAACGTGTTTGGAGAAATTCCGAAACGTATCGCTGATGTAGCTGGTGTAGCCGCCGATCTTGTGCAGGAAAAAGCCGGGGTCGACCATTGACCAATACACGCCTACTTCGTCAAGCGAGTCGATCACACGGGTGGCCTGCAACCAATCCTCATAATTCGCTTCACGGCGTTCGCCGGTTTCTTCGTCGATGGCAAACGAAGCGCCGCCGTCGGCTACCAGGGAACAGCGATTGGCGTTCATGGGCAGCTCCCAATTGGGTCGCCGCCCGCCCAGGGCGAAGTTGCGAGGCGCGAGCTTTAGACATTCCTCCACCAGTTCACGTGGAAAGCGCACCACATGGGTGGTGGGATGAACCTCGGCTCCGATCTTCTTGAGAAGTTTTCGGCCTTTTTCGGTATCCACCCGCACACCCATGGTGGCAAGGATGGATAATGTTCTTTCATGGAGTTTGGTGATCTCGTTGTCGGAAAGTACTCTCAGGTCGGTTTCCATCATTCACTCCGGAACTATGCGTACACCAGAGCGAGTTCTTTCTCGGCAGCGGCGAGGATGCGGTCGATCTCGGCCTGCTCGGCAGGTTCAAGCGGGGTCGGCTGGTGGTTTTCGAGAATCCACTTTGCCTTTTCGCGCGCCACCTCGATCGAATTGCGGTATTTGTTTTGTGCATCGAGATTGTGCGTTACACCGCGTACGAGAGATGTGCGCATGTGTTCACGGGTGTGTTTCTGCCCAAGGAAATGACCGCCCGGGCCGACATTGCGGATCGCTTCCAATGCCAGGGAGTGATCATCCACTTCCATTTTTTGCAAGTAGGCGCGCGCACGTTGGTATACATCGTCATCAAGGATGATCTGTTCAGGATAGAGGCGGGTGTAGGTGCGGGAAAGCCCCATGCCGGTGACAATTTCCGGGCTGGCGAGACCGGCCAGGAACGGGTCGAGAGCCGTTTCTGCGGCTTGCTGCCAGGTCCCGGTGATCTTGGAATCAGTCCCGTAGCAGGCGCCGAGGGAGGGTAATCCCCAGTGATGAGCCATGTCTACCACGCCGTACCGTCCGCGGGCATCGCGTGGGTAGCTGACATAGCCGCCGGTTCGCATATCGGCCCAGGCTTGCATGATGGAATGACCGACCGGACAGCCGGGGAACATCAATTGCAGGAGGACGGTGGCGCTGATGTTTTCCGCATCGGCCATGGCAAGCGCACCTGCTTGCGTTACAGGAGCCGTGGTGCCCATGGTGGGCATGGAAAGGAAAATAACCGGGATGCCCGCTTCTGCAAAGACCAGGGCGGCATCGAGGCCGGGTTTATCCTGCATGAGCGGCGAGATGGTGCAGATCAGGGACGATAGAATGGGGCGCTTGCGCAGGTTTTCCCGGCTGCCTGTTACGACGGTGGCCATTTCTACGGCGTATTTCGCTTCCACCTCGCCCATGATGGTTTCGGACTGGAAATGCTTGACGGTGTTGTTCCAGCCTGCGTCGAGTTCGTGAAGCGGTGAGGCACGTCCAAAATCCTGGGCGCTGACCATTGGCCAGTAGAAACCGATCGAGGGCAGGTAATCTGCAATGCGAGCCATCATGGCAACGTCGGCCTTGGTGGATGTGCGCGGGGTGTCGGTTCCCAGCTCGACCACTTCCACGCCACAGCCATCGGTGGTGAAGTAGGTGACCCCTTCGGCAAGGTGCAGGTCATATTCTGGTATGCGGGATGCCATGGTGAAAAAGCGCGGCACGGTTTTCATGGCCTTAAAGACCAGGTCGGGTTTCATTTTGACGATACCGGTTTGCTTATCAACGCTGGCACCGTGGCTGGAAAGTACATCCAACGCTTTATCGGTCATGAATTTCACGCCGATGTGTTCGAGGATGTTCAACGTGGCTTCTTGAAGCTTGTCCAGTTCCTCGTCTGAAAAATATTGAATTCGATATGCCGGGCGCAGTGGTTCGAGCGGGGGACGATTTCCATTACCGGTAGTCATACATAAACTCCTTTGGTCTTTTGGGTTTCCACAACTCTCGAAACCCATCCTGCTCAAATCATTTTGGGAGGATGGGGAATTACCAGCCTATTCTTTGTGCCATTATCTGACTTGTCCCGCCGGGATTAAACTTCTCCAATTTTACCAAGCACTTTATTTGGGTCAAAGGCATCCCGCAACCCATCACCGATGTAATTGATGGAGATGATGCTTAGGAAGATCATCAAGCCGGGGAAGAACGCCAGCCAGGGATATTTGACAAAATACTCCTGGGCATTCGAAAGTAAATTGCCCCAGGATGGGGTTGGCGGTTGGATGCCGAAGCCCAAAAAGCTCAACCCAGACTCTTCAATAATTGCATATCCAAAATCGAGGGTCGCTTCCACAATAATGGGGCCGATCGAATTTGGGAGGATGTGCCGGACAATGATGCGCAAGTCTGAACCACCCAATGCACGCGAGGCGGAGACGAATTCCATTTCACGCAGACTGAGAAAAGCGGCTCGCACCAGACGGGCAAAAGTGGTCCACGAAAATATGCCGATGACCAGGCTGATGGTTAAGACACTGCTGCCTTCCAGAAAAGGAATCTGGATCTCCAACAAGATCGCACTGAGCAGGATCAATACCAAAAAGGATGGCAGGGAGAGAAACGTGTCAGTGAGGCGCATCAGGAACGCGTCCATTGCTCCGCCATAATATCCTGCCAATGCGCCGACCGGTACCCCAATCACCACTGCGATCAAAACCACCAGGACGCCGACGGAAAGAGAGACGCGTCCGCCATAAAGAACCCGGGTGAACAGGTCGCGCCCCAATGCGTCTGTGCCCATCAAGTGACTCCAGGATGGTTTCTCATAGCGGGAGGTGATAT
>DAOQPR010000056.1:0-2814 GCA_035333265.1 Anaerolineales bacterium | reverse complement strand
AAGATCGCACCGCCGAAAATATAGGGCAGGTCGAGTGCAAGCAAGGTTACAAGCGGAACAAGCGCATTCCTTAAGGCATGTTTGACCAACACCGTAAAATTTGTATTGCCTTTTGCGCGTGCCGTGCGAATGTAATCCTGATGAATGACATCCAACATGCTGGAGCGCAGGAAACGCGAATACCAGGCGATCCAGCCCAGCGCCCCGGTCAGCACCGGCAGAATCAAGTGAACGATTCGATCCCAAAGATCAAAGCCCGAAATATCAATGGAGGTCATGCCGCCGGAGGGTAACAGGGGAGCGCCGGTGAAGGGATTTTTCAGCCAGGCATAAAAGACAAGGATCAGGATCAGCCCCAGCCAAAACTCGGGAATAGCCTGCCCGGCGAATGAAAATGTGGTGACCGTAATATCGAATGTGGAATACTGGCGTATGGCCGAGATGATTCCAATGGGAATGGCGATCACTACAGCAACCAGCATCGTGACGACTGTCAGATAGATCGTATTTGGAAGTCTTTGCCCGATCTCGGTTAACACGGGTTGACGGGTGCGGAAGGAAAAGCCGAAGTCACCGCGTAAGATTCCCTGGCGGGTGCCGTAGCCGTCCATCAGGCCATCGCCATTCGTGTCCACCTGCATCCAGTCATTGCCGACCAGCCAGATAAGATATTGTGTCGGCAGGGGCTTATCCAATCCGAACTGACGCTTCAACAGTTCCACCTTATCCGGGTCGATGTGGCGGCTCTGTCCCTGCCCTGAAAGCGGCCCGCCGGGTGCAAGGTTAACCAACGCAAACAGCAGGATGCTAAGCAGCAATAGCAATCCCGCTGTTTGAATTAATCGACGCAGAATGTAAGTGGACAATTTACTTTAATGTCCAGTCTGCTGCATTCCAGGTGACAAGGTCATTGGTGGATGAACGCACATTTTGCAGGCGCGCAGAATGCGCATCTGCATTGACAGCCGTGAACAACAACAATTGTGGTATCTCCTGATCCAGGATATTTGCCATTTTGCAAAAATCAGCTTTGCGTTGCTCTTCGTCGAGGGTGTATACATTTCCAAGCAGAGTTTCGAACTCATTGTTCATCCAGCGGCTAAAGTTATAGCCAAAATCTGGCGTGGCAGATTCAGCGCCGTAGTAACTATATAGATAATCGGTTGGGTCAACCCCTGCATACCCATCGTCCCAAATATCCATATCAAAGTTGCCGCTCTGTTCGATGCCGCCATCTGTCGAGGCGGCCCACAAGATACTCCCCTCAACGACTTTGAGATTCAACTTGATCCCTAATTTTCCCAATTGCTCGGCAATGAATTGCTGAGTCAATTCCAAGGGCTCACCATATTCGGCATAAGTGTTGAAATCCATTTCCATCACATAGCCTTCTTCGGCGGTGCTGCAGCCGTGACATTCCCGAACTCCATCACCATCCGTGTCGCTCCAGCCAGCCTCATCCAATAAAGCAGCAGCCTTATCCAGGTTGAACTCGGGGCGGGGGACATCACAGGCATATGGCGCGCGGAAGAATTCCGTCCACGCTGGTTTGGCATAGCCGACAAAAAATTCCTTCGAGATCGTATCCACATCGATGGCTGCACGGATTGCCTGACGTACTTTTAAATCCGACAAAATAGGATGCGGGGTCGCAACAGGGTCGGTTGTCCCTTTCGCAGCCAGATTGAAGAAGATACGCATGACCCAGCGATTTTCAGGGCTCTGGCTGATCTCCACATTGGGTTGGCCTTCGAGTTCAGCGATCATTGGCTCGGTCGTCCACATATCCAGGTCGGCATCGCCATTGATCAACATGGTTTTCCGCACGGATTGGTCTGGCACAATTCGAACCGTTATCTTTTCGACCTCTGGTTTGCCCGCCTGATAATAATTTTCGTTGCGGGTGAAGGTCATATGGTCGCCGTTGACCCATTCAGATAAAACGAACGGTCCATTGCTCAAGGGCTGGCGTCCGCAATCCCAGGCGGCAAATCCCTGCGAGGCATCACAATAATGGGCAGGCCAGATCACCACCTGCTCACCGCCAAACTGGGTTAAATAACCGGTGTAGATCGAGCTATAGTTAATTACAACCGTGTGATCGTCCACCTTCTCCACACTGTCGATGTAGTCAATGCCCGGGATCCAGCCGCCATTTTCCGGGTCCGTAATAGAGGCGTAGGTGAAGATCACATCATCGGCGGTTACCGGCGTTCCATCAGCCCATTTCACATCATCGCGCATTTTCCATGTGACACTCATTGTTCCGGCATTTTCATCGATGATGACGCCGTCATTTTCAAGAGTGGGCAATTCTGCGGCGAGTTCGGGGAATACATTCCCATCCGCGTCAATGTCGCTCAAACCGAGCATGACCAGTTCCATTACCAATGCGTCATAACCCGTATCTGCCACAATCGGGTTAAACGATGGCGGGTCTTCAGGGATGACGATGACGATGCTTTTTGAATTTTCAGCAACGGGCGTGGAAGAATTCTGCTGACAGCCAGACAGAACGACTGCAAACAACAGGACAACAACGAACATAGATCGTACACGAAAGCGCTTCATGTATCCTCCAGGATTGGTCTGTTATTTCAATTTGACTTGCAACCGCGAAATTATTGCATAGTTTACCCAAAATGTCATGTGATTTTTGTCCTTTGGTTTTGAAATGGGACAACGCCTCATCCCACGCCGGGAATTGCCTGCCAGGCCCAAGCCGGTACTACAAGCTTCAGCTTGTTTAGATTCGCAAGCCAACCCTTCGGCACGGTGTGGTACGGATCACAGCTTCACCCTTTCATTCTTCGG
>DAOQPR010000055.1:5692-11692 GCA_035333265.1 Anaerolineales bacterium | reverse complement strand
GGTTCTTCGCTTCGCTCACGCGTGCCTGCTGCACGGTGCAGGCAGAACGACACTGTGTAACATCAGTTATTGAGCAGATGTAAAGATCGTTTCGAGCGTCATGCCCCATTTGAGGCGCGGGTCCGAACCGTTCACACGGATGCGTACCGTATAGAGAATGTCACCGCCCGATTGGGTATAGGCATTGCTGATCTCTTCGACCGTTCCTGTCAATTCAAGGTCAGACAAGGCATCAGGACGCATGGTAACCGACTGACCAATGCTCAAATTCACCACTTCCAACTCGGTCACATCGGTGGTTTCTGCATACCATTGGCTGTCATCAATAACACTCACAACCCGGGTATCCGGCGTAACCTGCTCCCCTGCTTTGATGATCACATCTGCCACCACACCGGAGAAGGGAGCCGTGATGACATAGTTTGAAAGTGCATCCTTGGCTGCGTCGAGATTCGCCTTGGCAACCGCAAGTTGATCGGCATTGGGCCCATCGAGGCTGATCTCATACTGATGTTTGGCTTCAGCTTCCGCGCCCAGAGCAGCATCGTAGGCCGCTTTCGGCTCGTCACGCTTGCGCATCTCTTCTTCCTTCTCGCGGATCTTTTCGCTCAAATTCTCCTGAGCAACTTCAAGGTCGTCTTCAGCCGTCTTGCGCTTGGAGTTCTCCTCGTCAAGATCTTTATACTTGTCGAACTCATCCTGCGCATCCTGCAAGTCTTCCTTCAAATCCTCGATATCGCCTTCAAGCTCTTCAATGCGATCATCGATGGCATTCACATCGAGGTCTTCCCAGTCGCGTTCAGCTTCGGCGCGGGCGATCTGCGCCTTCATGTATGCTTCCCACAGCCTGGCACGGTCTCCGCTCTCGTTGCGGAGCAGCGTATCATACGCATTCTGTGCGACAAGAACCTGCGCCTCCGCCGCCCCGGCATTTGCCAGCCGAGCCAGAACATCTCCCTCGCTGACAGCATCTCCAGCCTTGACGAGTACCTGCTCCACCACACCACGCACCTGGAAAGTCAAATTCGTCGCATGGATCGGTTCAAGCCGCCCCTCGGCAATCACTTCGCCAGAAGCATTTACATCTACTGCTGGCTGTTCCACCACCGGAGCCTGCTGTGCCCCACACGCAGAAAGCGCCAGACTAAACAGAACGATCAAAGTAATTAACAACCATGTATTTTTCTTCATTAGAAACCTTCTTCAATTTACGATTTACGATTTACGATTTACGATTTACGATTTACGATTTACGATTTACGATTAGAGCAATTTATATGAAACCATCTTACTTACCACTTACCACTTACCACTTACCACTAATCACTCATACGCCAACACTTCCCGAATGGTCAGCCGTGCCGCATTTCTAGCTGGCAGAACCGAACCCAACACGGAAAGCAAAAGCACCAATCCCAGCCAGATGGCGTAGCCCTGATAGGTGAACAGCACATCAATAGGCGTCTCGAAGATGGCAATGCTTACGATGTACGAAAGCCCGTACGTCAACGGGACAGATACCACAATGGCCAGCGCGAATGAGATGATTCCGATCACAAAGCCTTCACCGATCACCGTCCGCATCACAGCGCGGTCGTCTGCGCCGATGGCGCGCATAATGCCAATCTCACGCGTGCGTTCCAGCACATTCATACCCATTGTGCCGGTCAAGCCCATCGCGCCGACGATGGCGGTCAACACCGCCATGATGAGCAGGAAGATCACGAGGATGTCCAAACTTTCAGAAACTGAATCAAGCGAAGCCAGGCCCGATTGCGCCTGACGGATCTTAAATCCGTTATCACGGAAATAGTCATCCAGCTTATCAGCCATCGCATCCTGAAACTCCCGGTCATGCTGGGTCGTCACCACACGGAACGAATAGGCGCGGTCGGTCAGGTTGGTGATTCGTTCGGCGTATTCCAACGGAGTATAGGCAAGCACACCTTCACGCCCGACAAACTTGAATATGCCCACCACTTCCCACACCTCTTCCTGCCCGTCCACTTTCAGGTAAAGCGAATCGCCGGGCTGCAGGTCGGGGTAATATTTGAGCACCGCCTCACTGATGGCAAGTTTGCGAACATCACCCGGCTGGATCCAGCGCCCAGCCGCGATCATCGGCTTGACCAGCGTTGTATCAGCGGGCGGCGCTAGCAGGTTCACATTTTCCGCCACTGAACCATCCGGATAAAGCAACTCAATACCGATGAACTGCCAGCCTTCCACATCCTCCACCCCATCTATTTGAAAGGCAAACTGCCTCACCTCATCCATACGATAAGCGCGGTCGAAATCAAGGGTCACATCCGCGCGGAAGTAGCTGCCGATCTGTTGAGTGTAATCGCGCAGGCTGACACGCACATTAAACACCGCGATGAAGATCGCGCCGCCCATCGTCAATGTAAAGAGAGTCAACAAAAGACGGTTCGTGCGACGGAAGGTGTTGCGCAGGGAAATAATAAACGGACGCGGCATGTGCATTCCCCGCGCCGCTAGAATACGGGTCAGGCGTACCAGTGCCCAATCCAGCCAGTTAACACGTGGTTTCTCTCCAGCTACATGCGGCTTGCTTTCATCCCCGGCAATATCATTGCTTAAGGCACGCAACACCGTGATCTTTGAACCGTTCAACACCGGTGCAAGCCCGGCAAAGAGTGGAACCAACAACCCCACCGCCACCTGAACAAAGAACGCCAAAGGAACAATACGGTAACCCAACAAGCCAAAATTTAGTTTATCCGCGATGTATGCTGCCAGCCCATAGGCACCCCATCCACCTAATGGAATCGCAATCAGAAGGGCAAGTACGGCAAACGCCATAATAAGGGTCAGGTACATGAAAAAGACCTGTCGATTCCTGCCGCCCACCAATTTGATGACGCCAATATGACGCAGATGTTGGCTCAATAACGCGCTCAGAGTATTGGCAATCAACGAACTGGACAGGAAGACGATCAACACGCCCAGGGCCATCAAAATATAAAGCACGGCATTGATGGTGTCAGTCATCGGGTGTTTGTTTCGTTCTGAATAACGTGTGCGAATGACCGTATTACCGTTCTTCTCCAGCTTGTCCTTCAACTCCGCGCCCAGAGTGCGGATGTGTGCAAGGTCGTTGGGAGATTCTGAAACGGTCAGATACACGCGATTGAACAACTCGGGCTGTCTCAGGGTTTGCAGGGTATCCATCAGCGTAAAGGCAAAAGGCGGCGCGAGGAAATCATCCGCGCCGGTGCTGGCGTCCTGCACCACACCCACCACCTTCAAGCTTTTGGTCGTGCCATCGGCTAATTCAAAGACGAGATATTCCCCCACTGTTACATGGAGTTTATCCATGTTCTTTTTGTTCAGGACGATCTCATCCTTGCGCGCTTCAGACTCACCCGAAATGGGTACCAGCAAATTGACTTCATTCTTGCTGAAATCTTCCACCGCGATCAGGTCGATGGTTGTCCACTGGTCGCTGCCTTCGGGGTGGACGCGGTAATTGCTCACACGCCTGCCTTCGGCATCCAACACGCCCTTGAAATTGCGAATGGAGGACAAAACATCATCGTCGAAATTCGTCATGCGAAGTTCGACGTTTGCGGGGTTGTTCGCCGCGTAGGATGCCCCCATGTCATTGGAGATGATCTCGTACGCACCGGTGATCACCCCAATGGAAAACACACCCACCGCAATGGACAAAACCACCAATGCGGTGCGCATGAAGCTATCCCATAGATCGTGAAATACTTTTCGCCAACGTGGTCGCATGTTTTCTTTCTGTCATTGCGAGGGCGCCCTTGTTCGTTGCCCGACACATGCACCGCGCTGCGGATGCAGTGCGGTGAGCAATCTCTATTTCGGTCATGAGATTGCTTCGTCGGGAAGAGCGCCCTCCTCGCAATGACGATGAACTCCCTACTTCAACAACTCGTTCAACTCGCCAGCCGCATACGGCTTAACGGTGACATCCTTCAGACCGTCACGCAGGTATTGGGTGACACGCTCGGGGTTGATGGCGGAGGTGAGGATGATCGTTTTCGGCGCAAGACCAGCCTTGGAGAGGGCGGTCAGGACATCGGTCAGCGGAACGGAGGCGATATTTTCATCCACCAAAATCAGATCGGCTTCGGGGAACTTCTTCAAATCGGTGGACTGGGTCAACTTGGTCTTTGTGCCTTTGAGCATTTCGGTCAGCAGATTCGACCAGTCGTCGTTATCATCGATCAACAAAATATTTTTGACCGCGCCGGGTTGAGCCTGTTCCACTTCCACGCGGCCGCGCGGCATGAACATGGCGACGGTTGTGCCCTTACCTTCTTCGCTGACGAGGGCAATGCGCCCCTGCGATTGCGAAACGACATGCATGGCGGCGGGCAAACCCAAGCCGTGATGCGACACGCCACGGGTGGTGAAGAACGGCGACCAGACCTTGCGTTGAGTTTCATCGTTCATGCCTGCACCGTCATCTTCAATGTCGATCTCCAACACGCCGCGCTCCTCAGTGGGACGTGCCGTAACCTTGATGGATTTCGCGCCCGCTTCGGCGGCATTTTGCAGGATATTGCCAACCGCACGAGTGAGCTGAGTTGAGTCAGCAATGACATATGCGGCGGCGGGATCGATCTCCACGTTGAGAGTCTTCTGCGAAATACCGCGCTGGAACGCCGCAGTTTGGAGGACATCCGCAAAGAGCACCGAGCGCGGTTTCATTTCGCGCACCGCACCAATGAGCTGCTCCTTCACCTGAATGATCTGAGTCGCGCTTTCGGAGATCATGTCAAGGTCTTCCTTGAGCGACTCGACATCCACACTGCCATCGGCAATCTCTTCGCGCAGGCGGGCAACTGTCAGCGAGATGGGCAGCGTCTTGTTGCCGATCCAGTGAATGGCTTCGGTGGAGGCGGTGGTCAACGCTTCAAAGACTTTGTTGCGCAAAATTTCGTTATGCGCTTCCTTGAGTTCTTCAAGCAGGTGGGCATTGTTGATCGCAACCGCAAGGTGCTCTGCCATCGTCAACAAAGTGGTGATGTCATCTTCGCTGAAAGCGCGTTCTTCAGAAGATTGAATCGTAACCGCGCCGAGAGTCTTGCCGCCATAGATCAACGGCAATGCCATTTCAGAACGGGTATGCGGCAAATGTGGGTTTTTGAAATGCACGCGTTCTTCACCCACATCGAGCGCGATGCGCGCCTCGCCCATGGCGATACACGCACCGATCATCGACTCGGTGCCAACGCGCAGTTTGTGACCTTCTGCCAGCATGGCTTTGCCTGCCTTGCCATAGCCAGCCCGTAATACGGCATACTCCCCTTTTTCATCGACAAGGAACACGCCTGCATAATACAAACCATAGGCTTCACAAATGATATTAACAGTTTGAGGCAGCAACTGGTCAAGGTCGAGAAGCGATGCCACTTCCTTGCCAACGCGGTTCGCTGCCTTCAACAGACGCGAGCGGCGTTCCTCCTGTCGGTGCAGTTTGGAATTTTGAATGGCAATTGCGAGTTGATCTGCCATCGTCTGCAAGGCGTCGATATCCTCCTCATGGAACGCCGCCTCTTCGGTGGATTGAACCGTGAGCGCGCCAATCGCCTCATCCGCGACGATGAGTGGGAGAGCCATCTCGGAGCGGGTCTTGGGCAGGTGCGGATTCTCGAAGAAGACCGCCTCTTCACCCACGTCGAGCGCGATGCGTCCCTTCTTGTTGGCAATGCTTGCACCGATCATCGAGTTGCCGCCGATGGCAAGTTTGTGACCTTCGCGCAGCATGGCTTTGCCTGCTTCGCCGCGCCCTGCTTTGAGGACGGCGTACTGCGAGGCTTCATCCACCAGGAAGACGCCCGCATAATAAAAGCCAAACTCGTCGCTGATAATATCCACGGTGCGCTGGAAGAGTTCGTAGGGGTCTAAGATGGTGGTGATGTTCTTTGCGGCGCGCGCGGAGGCTTTCAATAATTTCGCATGTCGTTCAATGTTATTGGTCATAAGTTCCTCTTTCGATTTACGATT
>DAOQPR010000055.1:3194-5592 GCA_035333265.1 Anaerolineales bacterium | reverse complement strand
CGATTTACGATTAGTGATTACAAATTACGCATTACGTAGTACGTATCACGCACCCAATATCTTCTGAATCAATTCCACCAAACCCTGCTCGCGCCCTTTGACGAAGAAGGCAGTGGCGCCCTTGGAAACGGCGTCTTTGGCTTTATTCACTTCATCATAAGCCGTCAAAATCACTACAGGCAGGTCGGCGCGTTTTTGTTTCAAATCCGCCAGCAGGTCAAGACCGGCGTCATTCTTAGGCACGCTGTCGAAGCCAGGCATGTTCAAATCCAGCACGGCAATATCCACTGCGGCGGCGTTCTGCGCAAACACCTCACTGCCTGTCTTGCAATCGGGCGCGGTCAACACATCATAGCCCGCCCGCAGAAGAGTCTTCTCCAAACTGCGCTGGATCAACTTCTCATCATCAACTAAAAGTACAGTCGTCATTCATTCCTCCAAGGATTATTTTTTAAGCAATTCATATTTCCAACATTTGACCGCAGACAGCGGTCGTAATATCTCATTCATTCGGCATATACAACTTCTCGGCAGGCAGACGCACAAAAAATGTCGCGCCTTTGCCCGCTTCACTCTCCAACCAGATCTTCCCGCCGTGCTGATTCACGATCTGCATCACAGCAGAAAGTCCCAAACCGGTGCCGCCCGAGCCGCCCTTGGTGGTAAAGAACGACACCCAGATCTTTTCCTGAATTTCTTTCGGAATGCCGGGCCCATTATCGCGCACAGACACAAGCACAAAGTCATTATCGTCCCGCCGCCCATCCACATAGATCTTCGGTTCGGCGACCTTCGCATTCGTCAACGCCTCCCAGGCGTTCTTGATCAAATTATTGAAAACCTGTTCCACCTGCCGCGCATCCACATGAGCGGGCGGCATATCCTCCGCCCAAGTCATCTCAACCGCGCCATGCGGCAAGCCCATAATCCCAACCGTGTTCGCGATCATCTCGCTCAACGACACCGGCGCGTCATTACGTTGTCGCGCGGGCCCGATCAAACCTTCCTTAATGTCGAGGATGGTCTTGGCGCTGTTCTCGGCAATATCCAAATCCTCGATCAACGATTCCACGCTGACCAGCGCCTGCAATCGATTCGGCTTCATGGCAGACATCTCCGCCAGAATTTTTTCCAAATCCAGGCCCGATGTCTGCGCCTCTTCCCTGACCGTTTGAACTGCCGCCGTTAAAGAGGCATTGTCCAACTCTGAATCTTTGATCTGCGAAACCAACGCCAGCAGATATTGAATATCCTCGCGCACGCGCCGCACACTGCCAGGGATAGGCGCTGCCTTGTTCCCCACCCAATGGATGGCTTCGCCCGTGGCAGTAGCAATGGCTTCGTAAGTCTTCGTCCGCAGGATTTCCGCGTTCGCCGATTCGAGGTCTTTCATCAAATTGGCATTGTTGATCGCAATTGCGATCTGATCCGCCATCGCTTGCAGGGATGCGATATCTTCCTCTGTAAACGCATTCAGTTCATTGCTCTGCACCGTCACCGCGCCGACAGAGGTCGAGTTAACGATCAGCGGCAGAGCCATCTCGGAACGCGTATCCGGCAAATACGGATTTTTGAAGCGCGACGGTTCGCCCGCCACATCCAACGCGATCTGCGCCTGCTGGGTCAAGATCGAACGCCCGATCATGGATTTTTCATCAATGGGCAGTTTGTAATGAGCATCCAGCATTTTGCGTCCTGCCAGCGCGTACCCGGCGCGCAACACCGCCGATTTGCGATCATCCGAAATAAGAAAAATCCCGGAATAATAGAAATTAAACTCGCTGCAAATGATGTTTACTGTATGCCTGAGTAGGTCGGTCAGATCCAAAATGGATGTGACCATCTGCCCAACGCGCGCCGCCGTTTCGAGAAGTTTATGCCTGCGCTCCAACATTGCAAACATCTTCTGGTTTTGCGAGAGTAGATATTTATTGCGCTCAACCGTGTTCGTCAGTTGACGGGTCTGGTCTTCGATCTTGGTCGCCAATTCCTGCTGATATTCACGCAGGTGTTCTTCGGCATCGTCCAAGTCATCCACTTTACCGCGTAAATACTCACCGACCAGGTCTTCAAAGTCGCCGCCAATGGGTTTGGGAATGAATCCCACTGCGCCTGCTGCCAACGCCCGTTCCCGTGCGCCATGTTTCGTATCCCCGGAAACGACGACTATCGGCGTCCCTGGCAGCATCTTGCGCAAACGGGTCGCCGCCTCACTGCTGGTCATGTGAGAAAGATTGTTATCCAGCAGGATCAGGTTTGGCATGGTTTCGCTTGCCAGCCCCAACCCATCGAGCGGATTCGCCGCTTCCAACACAACATAATGATAAGCAAGCAAACGCCGCACCAGCGAACGGGATTCGTCGCTGTCTGCGATGTAAAGCACTTGCGGAAGTTTGCG
>DAOQPR010000055.1:0-3094 GCA_035333265.1 Anaerolineales bacterium | reverse complement strand
TGCAAACGCTTTTGCACGATCTTACTCACCGCTTCCATGGTGATCGGGGACTCTGCCATTACGCGATTGAAATCGGTACGGGGGATCGCCACCACTTCCACGGGAGCTTTCCCAGCCCTCACATTTGCGATCGACTTGCCGCCGCGTAACAACTCAGCTTCACCAAAGAACTGATCCGCACCCAGGCGGGACAGGATGGTCTCTTTACTGCGCTGTTTTTGTAGAACAACCTCCACCTCTCCCTTGCGGATAATGTAGAAGTGATTCAATTTTTCATCCCGCGAGACGATGGTTTCATGCGGCTGGTATATCTTTCGTTCTGCCAGTTTCGTAAACTCCAACATGTGACGGTGACGCAGCTGCGGAAGTCCACGTGAGATGGTCTCGTCAATCAACTCACCGTCAGAGATGATGATGTTGCGATGCGTGCGCGAAGTCAGAGATGGGTCGTGCGTCACCATGACGACAGTCTTGCCCTGTGCCACGAAATTCTCAAAGAGTTGGATGATGGTATCGGCGGAACGGGTATCGAGATTACCCGTCGGTTCGTCGGCGATGAGCAGGGGCGGGTCGCACGCCATGGCGCGGGCAATTGCCGCCAATTGTTGTTGACCGGTCGAAACCAGGATGGGCAGTTTGTTGGCAAATTTTTCCAACCCCACCAAAGTCAGTAATTCCATGGCGCGTTTGGGGCGTTCATCGAAATCGTACAAGTCCACATAGTCCATTGGGAGCATCACGTTTTCGAGCAGGGTTAGCATGGGCAATAACTGGAAGAACTGAAAAACGATGCCTAAATTCTTTCCGCGCCATTTGGAGCGTGCGCTTTCGCTCACGCCGGTATAAATATCATTATGGTTGACGATGACCTGTCCGCTGGTGGGATGGTCAATGCCGGTGATCATGTTCAACAACGTGGATTTACCGCTGCCCGATTTACCGACGATGGACACGAACTCGCCGCGATTGATCTGCAAGTCTACGCCTTTGAGCACGGTGAACTCGCCCGCCGCGTTGGAAAATTTCTTAACGACGCCGCGCGTCTCGATGATCGCTTCCGGGATGGCGTCGCTCACTTTTTGCAGAACAGGTTTCGGCGGAGTCCGACGCGAAGGTTTACTTCCTCTGGTTGTCATGATTTGCGTCTCCCCTTCGTTTTCGCGGGCGGCGTTACTTCATCCTGCAATTCACCATCCATAAGAGTCAGGTGGCGAGTGAAGCGGCTCTTCAAACCCATGTCGTGCGTCACCATCACAATGGTCTTGCCGCGCTCAGAGGCGAGCCGCGAGAAGACATCAAAGATGTGGTCAGCGGTGACGGAGTCTAAACTGCCGGTGGGTTCATCGGCGACGAGAATATCGGGATCATTGGCAAGCGCGCGCGCAATGGCCACCCGCTGCTGCTGCCCACCGGAGATCAACGCCGGGAGTTTTTCGGCATGTTCTTCGATCTCAACCAACCGCAGCAATTCCATTGCCCGCTCACGCGACTCGCGCGGTTTGAAATTGCCCGCCAGATCCATCGGCAGGGTGATGTTTTCAATAAGGGTTAACATGGGCAGCAGTTGAAACGACTGATACACCACGCCCATCGTCCTGCCGCGCCAGAGGGCTTTTTCATCCTCGCTCAGGTGATGCACCGAGACACGCCCACCATTGGAATGCACCAACACTTCGCCGCTCGAAAGTTCATCCACGCCGTTGATCATGTTCAAAAGAGTAGACTTGCCCGCGCCGGATTTTCCCACCACGCCCAAAAACTCGCCTTTTTGAACTGTTAGGTGGATGTTCTTTAACGCTGGAAAATCTCCTGCGGCTGTGGAATACGTCTTACTGACATCATTTAATTCAATAATTGGATTACTCATAGGCTTAACAAGTTGATTTTACCTCTATTGTGCATTTTGACGCAAAATTATCTATTTGCAATCGGTTTTCAAGTTACACAACCGCTCAAATCGTATTTAAACAAAAAACCGCCTTCCAACAGAAGGCGGCAGAAAAACCCGGGGATTTATCTCTGGGAACGTCGTGAGATCAAGGTTCCCGTCGGGATGCCAACGGCAAACCCAAATGCGAACATGGCGATCTTGGCCGAGGTGGGAATATCAGCCCAGAGCACAATGGAGGAAGACACTGCCATTGCTAAAAATAAGATTGCCAAACCGATCAAATTGGTGTTCGATTTCATTTTTTCTCCTTTTTAACTTTCGTATGACGGTTGATCGCAGATTGCAGACATCATCCCGTTTTATCAATAAATTTTGCCAATTGCTGACGATATGAATTAAATGCCTTGAGTCCGGGTTTGGTCAATTTGCAGATCGTGAGCGGAAGTTTTCCTTTGAACGTTTTAGTGATCTCCACATACCCGGCGCCTTCCAGCTTGGTGAGGTGAGCCGAAAGATTGCCCTTGGTAAGCCCGGTCTCACGTTGAAGGAAAAGAAAATCCGCGCTTTCAACCGTGGAAAGAATGGTCACAATCAGCAGCCGGGCTGGTTCATGAATGACCCGATCCAGGTCTGTCAGGCTGCGTAATCCCTCATCCATGGTCCGCCTCTGGCTGAAGCGGGTTCGCTTGTAAATAATTCTTCAATGTCAGCCCGCCGGAGATCGCAAAAGCCAGACTCATCGTTCCATAGAACAGCCCCAGGTTATAGCCGCGCTCGAATCCGCTGAATGAAAGGGCAATTCCCAACGCCAATGAGAATGCGCTCAATACATAAAACCTGCCCACCTGCGCCGAACGTACCTGCTTGATAAACAGGATCAAACCCATACCTGTCCCGGTCATGGCAGTCATCGCGTCCAGGCCATCGACCCTGCGGGCAATGTTGATAAAAATGAAAGCCAGAGCAGCCGCAATGAGGAATGACATGATCCCCATCACCAGGCGATTCCGCCCATCCACTTTATATTCCACAAACCCGGTACGTGGATAGGTCACCTGAACCTTCATGAGCGAGACCATCTTTCGTACAAAAGCAAAACCTCCAACCAGCACCAAAAACAAGCCCACCTGAAAAATGTTGGAGATCATGGCATCATCACCAAAGTAAGTCTGTACA
The DNA here is from genome assembly GCA_035333265.1 of Anaerolineales bacterium. Classification (GTDB taxonomy): domain Bacteria; phylum Chloroflexota; class Anaerolineae; order Anaerolineales; family Villigracilaceae; genus Villigracilis. The sequence goes on along the minus strand of DAOQPR010000055.1, from coordinate 27 downwards.
AAAAAATAGATCGACAGGATCAAACAC
>DAOQPR010000054.1:0-11710 GCA_035333265.1 Anaerolineales bacterium | reverse complement strand
AAAAACAGGAGACCCCCATCTCCTGTTTTTCATTCAGCCAACCAATCTACCAATCCCCAATTTACAACCCTACCCTCCCCCCTCATACAAATACCCCGTCCCGCGCACACTGACGACCCTCTCCGAAAGCGAAGGGAAAGCCTCCAGTTTATGGCGCAGGCGGCTGACGAGCGGACGTAAAATTTCAGGGGCTTCGCGTTGGGAAGTGTCATAGCCCTGCACCAACAGGACGAGTTCACGGTGTGAAAAGACCTTGCCTTCGTTCTCCATCAAAATGCGCAGCAGGCGTCCTTCAGCCGGTGTGAGATGCTCCACTTTGGACTTAAACTTGATCTGCCGCCGCGAGAGGTCGACCATCGTCCCATCTTTGAGCGTGTACACTTCCTGGGCATTTTCGGCAGAAGCCGTCGCCACCGCATTAACCCGCGACTTGCTCGTGCGACGCGAGAGGCCTTTCTTTACACTGGCAAGGATCTGCGCCGGTGAAGCCGGTTTGAGCAAATAATCGTGAATCCGCAAACGCAATGCCTGAACAGCCGTCTCAATGGAACCATGTGCGGTCAGCAAAATGATCTCGGTCTCTGGTGAGGTCTGGTTCACCACCTGAATGACCTCCAACCCATCCATGCCGGGCATCTTCAGGTCAACCACCATCAAATCCACGGCATGGGTGCGGACGTGTTCCACGGCCGCCTGTCCATTAGGGACGGCAGAGACTACAAAACCTTCCAGCTTTAGAATATCGGTCAGGGATTGCCGGGCTACAGGTTCGTCATCAACGACAAGAATGTTCGACTTCATTGTTTTCCTCCGGTTGGCAATAGGATTCGAAAGCAGGCGCCTGGAGCGCGGTCTGGCAATAATTCCAGTGTGCCTCCATGGGCGGTAATTATATTGTAACTTACGGTTAAGCCCAAGCCTGTCCCTCCATCTTTAGTACTAAAGAAGGGTTCAAAGATATTGGCCTGCTGCTCGCTGGAAATCCCCTCGCCGCTGTCATGAAAGAGCAGTTCCACGCCCTGCCGGGTCATCCGCGCCGAAATACGCAGGTCGCCGCCAGTTGGGGCCATGGCATCAGCCGCATTCAGGATCAAATTGATAAAGACCTGCTGAATTTGGCTGCCCACCGCCATCACGGACGGAAGCGGCCCACGAATATCCTTGACCACATTCACACGCGTCTCGCTCAACTGCTTGGACATTAAATTCAACACATACTCAAGCATATCCACCAAATTGACGTTCGCCTGGGTCGAGGCATTCGGGCGGTAAAAGTCCAACATCCGCCGGGCAGTCACCATCAGGCGTTCCAATTCGGTGCGCGCCAGGTCAAAATATTCCTTTCGCTTTTCTGCGGGCAGGTCTTCACGCCCCGCCAAATGCAGACAGTTCTGAACAGCCTGCAGGGGATTATTGATCTCATGTGCGATGGAGGCGCTCAAACGTCCAGCCGCGGCCATCTTCTCGGCCTGCACCAACGCTTTTTGTGACTCTTCGATTCGACGCACGTACTCCAACTGCTCGGCATACAGACGGGAATTTTCCAACGCTGTCACCGCCTGCCGCGCCAGAATTTGGAACATCTCCAAATCTGATTCGCCGAAGGGCGGGTCATAATTCGTTCGCGCGGCATGGAACACAAAACGCTGATTGGAGCGCAGGATCGGCACCAGAATCGCTGAACCAAGTCCGAGGTCCGAAAGAAGCGCTTTCAACGCCGGGTCACCCGGCCCATTGAGGTTGATCAACAATGGGTAGCTGATCTCATCGGCGCGGCGGATCAATTCCGCTAATTTCGGGGTTGGGGAAATTTCATTCGAGGCGATCAATGAAAAATCACTGGCCTCTTTGCCCTGTTGAAAACAGCCCGCCTGTAAACAATGAAGATGATCGAGGATCGCATCGATGATGAGCTTCAACAACGGCTCGCGGCGGGTCTCAGAAAAAAGCGACTCGGTGACGGTGAAGAGCGGGCGCAAGGCCTGGGTGCGCGCGGCGTCGCGTTTTTTCTGACTATCAGCAAAAGCCAGCTTCACCGCCTCCACCAGCTCGCTGCCCTGCTTGAACGGTTTGAGGATCAGCCCATCCACCCCCTGCCGCAGCGCCCGAATAGCCGTCTCCACGGTTCCCTGCCCTGTCATAATAAGAATAGCCGCATCGGGCTGGTGGCGTTGGGCGTGTTGAATGACCTCGAAGCCATCCACCTCCGGCATACGAATATCCACCAACAACAGGTCGATCGGATTTTCCTTAAGCGACTCCACCGCCTTGCGCGGGTCGGTTTCGGTAACAGCGCGATAACCAGCGCGTGTAAGCAAACGCTCACACAGCATGGCAATGCCGGGTTCATCATCCACGATATAAACGAAGGGAGCTTCCATGATTTGCCTTTGATGATTTTTGTACCGCAAACTTCAGTTTGCAATATGGGTCGCGCCTCAAGCTTAACTTCAAATTGGCAGCCAAACCTCGAACGTTGATCCACGCCCAAGCTGACTCGTCACTTCGATCGAGCCGCCATGGTCAATCACAATGCCATAGGTCACCGAAAGTCCAAGCCCGGTCCCACCGCGGTCGCCTTTGGTGGTGAAGAACGGTTCAAAGATTCGTTCCTGGTCTTCAGGGTCAATACCGCTGCCCGTATCTTGAACAGACATCACGACCCAGTCGCGGTTGTCCCGGCGGCCAGGGGCGGTATTTACATACAGGTCGCCGCCATTGGGCATGGCATGCAGGGCATTATGGATCAGGTTTAATAACACCTGTTTCATCTGATTGGCATCGATGGATACCCAGGGCAGGTTGGCGTCGGTGCCAAGCCGCAGCATGACGTTATTGGTCTGAATCAGGTGCCGGGTCAGCGCGATCACATCGTTGACCACTTCGTTCAGGTCGGCGCTGGCTCGCACGCGTTCACCCTGGCGTGAGAAGTTCAACAAGCGCTTCACGACCGAGCTGGCCCGGCGCGCTTCCTGCAACACCATTTCCAATTCCTTATGATGGGTCGATTCTTCCGGCATGTCTTCAAGGATCAATTCAGAAAAGCCTGTCACCGTGGTAAGCGGGTTATTCAACTCATGCGCAATGCCTGCCGCCATCTCACCGACAGCCGCCAGTTTCGCCGCCTGTAACAGGCGATTCTCCGCGGCACGTTGGGCCTCCATGCGCGCTTTCAGTTCCGTCTCCGCTGTACGCAGCTGGCTGATGGTAAGTTGAAGTTTCTGATATTGATTCGCACTGGTGACCACGGACGACAAAATACCTGCCAAAGCTTCCATCGCGATCAGGTCGTTATGCGAGAAGGCGTTCGGTTCGCGGCTCTCGACATCGATCAAACCGAGGATGTCATCGCCGTCACGCACCGCCACGCACATTTCAGAGTGCGCCTCCCAACCCGGAATGGGCCGATAGATATCACTTCGGGTCGTATCATTCAGCAGAATACTTTCCCCTTTACGCACTACATATCCGGTCACACCGTCTGGCCGGATAAAATCCCCATCACCCAGGGCTTCTTTGAAGGTTTCAGCCTGCGTCCCGCCAATACCCTGAATCGAAAACCGTCCCTTATCGTCCAAGAGCAGAATGCCCGCCAGTTCATATTTGAAGTATTGAGCCACCAACTCGGCGGTAATGACGGCCACTTCCTTTTTGTCATTCAACCCGATCACCTGCTGCACCACCTCATGGATCAGACCCAGGCTGCGGGCGCGTCCTTCGGCCTCTTCGCGCAGGCGGGTATATTCGATCAACCCAGCCAGATGACTGGCGATCACCACCATGAGATGTTCATCGTATTGACTGAATGCCTCTGCATAGGTGTTCTCGATCACCAATACCCCTGTCGCTTGTCCGCGATAACGCAAGGGAACGATCAACTCGGAACGCGCGCCTTGATGAATGCCCACAAAATTTTCACGCGAAGCATCCGAGACGCGCCGCACCCGACCCTCTCGCAGCAAAGGTTGGATGGGATGATTCGCCAGCGCCACACTGACGACATTCAGCTTGCCTTCCAGCAAACGGTAATCACGCAAAATACGCCGATCACTGGAGCTTAAGAATAGGGCGATCAACTCAGTTGAAAATGCACGGGAGAGCAAACCAAACATGCGCCGCGCGATCTGGTCAAGGTTTTGCGCAGAGGAAACTGTAAGCACAAAATCATTAAGCAGACCCAGGCGCCGTAAATGTGCCGCCATTTCTGAAAACGTAACGACGATGTCCACTGTCTGTGGAACGCTGGAAGCCAGTTCACGCAATTGTCCGCGTTCGGTGTTGCTGATCTCTTTTTGCCGCCACATGGCGATCACACCGATCAAACGCTGGCCGATCACAAGCGGCAGACAGACCCATACGCCCGATCCATGCTTGAATGAAGCGAATGGAAGCTGATCGAAGTTGGGCTGACCGCGTGTGAACATCACATCGGATAGCGACCGGTTCACACGCCGGAAGATCGGGTTCTCATCAATCAGCAGGGTCGCCCCTTTGGCCTTTGGCGCATTCCATTCAGCCTGGATGTCGAGCGTATCGCCGCGGCGGATCGCCAGCCAGGCGCCCTGACAGGATACCGCCTGCACGAACATGCCCAACACCTTTTCGAGGGCAAGCGGCAGATCGAAGGCCAGACCAGATTGCAGGTCCGGCAGAAGCGCTTGTTCATGAGGAGTAAAACGGCCGGAGAGGAGAGAAGACGTCAGACGCCAGATCCGCTGCGCAGCAGGAGATTGATCCTCCGCGCCGACAATGATCATTTTTGAAGTGCCGTTGATGGGAAAGGAAAAGAAACGCCCCTCGCCAATCGATTTGTTTTCAGGAATTCCGGAAGAGCGTGAATAGCCCCCGCTTAATGCGCCGCACAACCAGGCATCGGTGGACGGGTTGCCCATGATGCCAGTCAGCTCGTTTTGAGCAGCCTTGGAGAGATGATACGACGACCGCACCAGCCAAACCCCGCCCACCCGCTCGGCCAATACAGCCCAATCCGCATTGGTGAGCTGCACTGCATCCTTGAGCTGGGTATCGATACCGGTTTCGGTCTGCATGGTGGTTGCACTAAATTATACATTACGACCGAATGGTAAAATAGCCCCCTATGACTGACATTCTTGTAATTGGTGGTGGTCTCGCAGGCAGTGAAGCGGCCTGGCAGATCGCCGAACAAGGCTTAAAAGTAAAACTTTACGAAATGCGCCCGGCATCCCCGACCGGCGCACATGTCACCGGAGACCTGGCAGAACTTGTCTGCTCGAACTCGCTTGGCTCCAATCAATCTGACCGCGCCTCTGGTCTGTTGAAGAATGAACTGCGCCGCATGAACTCGCTTTTGGTCGAGTGTGCCGAAGAGACTGCCCTTCCAGCCGGGGCCGCCCTGGCCGTGGACCGCGAAGCCTTTGCCCGCCGCGTCACCAAACGCATTGCCGCCCACCCGAACATCGAACTTGTGCGCGAAGAGATGAAGGAAATTCCATCTGCGCCGACCGTGCTGGCCAGCGGACCGTTGACATCGGAAAGTCTGTCCAAATCCATCGCCTCGCTGAGCGGCGACGAACATCTCTTCTTCTTCGATGCCATTTCACCCATCGTCCGCGCCGAAAGCATCGACATGAATATTGCCTTCCGCGCTTCGCGTTACGGCAAGAACAGTGACTCTGCTTCTCAGGAAGATGAAGGCGATTACATCAACTGTCCATTCACGAAAGAACAATATTACGAATTCCTGAATGCCCTGCGCACCGCCGAGCGCATCGAACTGCGCTCCTTCGAAGATGCCATTCGCACCGGCGTAAAGGCTGGTCACTTCTTTGAAGGCTGTCTGCCCGTCGAGATCATCGCCGAGCGCGGCGACGAATCCTTGGCATATGGCCCCATGCGCCCGGTCGGCTTGCGCGACCCGCAAACTGGGAAACGTCCCTACGCTGTGGCGCAACTACGGCAGGACAACCTTGCCGGAAGTCTGTATAACATCGTCGGCTTTCAGACCAATCTGAAATTTCCCGAACAACGCCGCGTCCTGCGCATGATTCCCGGCCTCGAGAACGCCGAGTTCGAACGCTATGGTCAAATGCACCGCAATACATTTATCGCTTCGCCAAAACTTTTGCGGCCAACGCTTCAACACATTACCCGCAGCGACCTATTCTTTGCCGGTCAGATCACAGGGGTGGAAGGTTACATGGGCAACATCGCCACCGGTTTGCTGGCTGGGTTGAATGCCGCGCGGCTTTTGCAAAATAAACCACTGCTCAGCCTGCCCCAAGAGACCATGCTTGGCGCACTTTGCCATTACATCACTCACGCCGACCTCAAAGACTTTCAACCCATGAAAGCCAACTTCGGAATCCTGCCTGAACTCAAACTCGAGAAGAAAATCGGCAAACGCGAAAAAGGCCAGGCGTATGCAGACCGCGCCAGCCACGCACTTGAAACCTATTTGACCAACACCCCAACATGAACAAGCGCAACATCACCATCTATCTCGGTTTGATCACCTTCCTGCTATTGGTCGTTATGGGATGGTACGCCGCCTCCTTTCTTAACCTGGAGCCTGCTTCTGTTTCCTTTAGTGGAGACAACGCCTATGCCGACGTGCAGACTCAAGTGGCTTTCGGGCCGCGAACGCCCGGGTCGGCTGGGCATGAACAGGTCCGTGAATGGATGCGGGCAGAGTTGGAAGAGGCTGGCTGGACTGTGGAAATCCACGAGTCGAACCGTTTGGGTCATCCCATCTACAATCTCATTGCCAGGCGGAATGCAGAACAACCGCAGATCATTTTAGCCGCCCACTATGACACGCGCTTTCATGCCGACCATGACCCCGACCCAGCCAAACAAACCGAGCCTGTCCCCGGCGCAAACGATGGCGCATCCGGGGTGGCCGTCCTGTTGGAACTTGCGCGCTCCCTACCCGATGACACCGTGCCCACCTGGCTGGTTTTCTTTGATACGGAAGATAACGGCCGCATCGAAGGCTGGGATTGGATCCTCGGTTCGCGCGCCTTTGTCGAAGAAATCCCAGTCGCTCCGCGCGCAGTCGTCATTGTGGATATGATCGGCGATGCCGATCTGAACATCCATCTCGAAAAGAATTCGGACAAAACGATCCGCGCTGAGATCTGGGATCAGGCCGCCGAATTGGGATACGGCAACGTATTCATTAACACCGAAAAATACAGTATGCTGGATGACCATACCCCCTTCCTCGAAAAAGGCCTCCCCGCCGTGGACCTTATCGACTTCGATTACCCCTATTGGCACACCACACAGGACACACCGGATAAAGTCTCTGCAGAAAGTCTGCACGCCGTTGGAGACACCTTGTGGCATTGGGTTGTGAATCAAAGCCAATGAGTAAATGGATTTATAGTATGGTCAAAAGCCAAAACTGGGCGTAAACTTAAGTCAATGGCCGTACAGACGTCGCTGAAGAAGATCCGCAACATTTGGGTGGAACGCATCTCCCGGGAATTAGCCACTGGAGAGGGTGTCCGCACGGGATTTACAGAACAACTTGAGCGATTCTACGACCTATTGGAGCAGACCATCGTCACTGGCGATATGGCCTGGCTTGACCCCATTCTTTACGATTGGGGCCGCTCCCCCACCGAAACCAACCTCGAACAGGCAGATTACTTCGTCTCCTTTGTGCTCAATCGTATGATTGCTCTCACGATCGAGATCGCGCGTGACCACTTGAAAAGCAAGGACGCGGTTGACCTTCTGGCAGCCGTAACGCCTATTCTTGCCCACAGCTTAAGTGTGGTGATCCGCTACGAAATGGAAACACGGGTGGCGCACATCTCGAACGAACTGGGCAAAGTGCAGGAAAAACTGCAAATCCTTGACCAGAACAAATCCAAATTCATCTCAGTGGCGGCACATGAGCTAAAAACCCCCCTGACCCTGATCGAAGGCTACGCCTCCATGATGGCCGACATGGTGCAAAACTCCGAGCAGGCCCAAATGAAAAACTATCTATCCGGAGTAAACACCGGCATTCTGCGCCTGCGCGACATCATCGATGACATGATCGATGTTTCATTGATCGACAATAACCTGCTCATTCTCAACATTCAGCCCTTGTGGATTAGTCACCTCCTCAATTTATTACGCTATGAATTCAAGAAAGTGATCGATGAGCGCAAACAAACGCTGGATATTCACGAATTCGAAGGCAGTGAATTGATGATCTACGGCGACTCGGAACGGTTGTATCAGGCCCTGCACAATGTCGTCGCAAATGCCATTAAATACACACCAGACAATGGCACGATCTACATTAAAGGCCGGCTATTGCCTGGCTTTGTGGAGATCACCGTCAAGGACACGGGCATCGGCATCTCACTGGAAAACCAGACTCTGATCTTCGATAAGTTCAATCAGCTTGGGCGGACCGACCTCCATTCGAGCGGCAAGACCAAGTTTAAAGGCGGCGGTCCCGGTCTTGGATTGTCCATCGCACGCGGGATCATTGAGGCGCACAGCGGCACGATCTGGGTTGAATCTGACGGCTATGACGAAGTAAAATTACCCGGTTCAACCTTTCACATTCTGCTGCCTACGCGCACAGAACCTTCCAACCCGGTTATGATCAAATTCTTTGGAAATTTGGAACAATCCAAGTCAGAAACGGAATCTAGTGGCAAAGAAAATCCCTCAACCAACGACCCCGCCGCGTGAACGAGCCTTTCTCGTCGGTGTGGATATTCACGACCAAAAACAGATCCTCTCACTCGAAGACTCTCTTTCTGAACTTGCCCTCCTGGCCGATACAGCCGGAGTGGATGTGGTTGGTGAATTAACTCAAAAACTAAGCCGCCCGCATGTCGAAACCTACATCGGCCCTGGTAAAGTGGAGGAACTCAAAGCGCTTGCGGAAGAAACCCTGACCGAAGTCGTTATCTTCGACGATGAGCTTTTACCACGCCACCAGCGCGAACTGGAAAAAGCCTTGGGGCGGAACATCCGTGTCATCGACCGCACTGCGTTAATCCTCGATATTTTTGCTCAACATGCTCATACCAAGGAAGGCATGTTACAGGTGGAACTGGCCCAATACGAATACAACCTGCCGCGCCTTACCCGGGCATGGACCCACCTGGAACGGCAGGCAGGCGGAGGCGGCGGAAGAGCCGGTTCTACCGGAGGGGTTGGTCTGCGCGGGCCTGGTGAAACCCAGCTCGAAGTGGATAAACGCTCCATTCGCAACCGCATTGCCCACATCAAACGTGAATTGGAAAAAGTGGAAGAATATCGTATGCGTTACCGCGCCCAGCGCAAACGCTCCCGCGTCCCTACGGTTGCCCTGGTTGGCTACACCAATGCGGGTAAATCGACGTTGATCAACCGCCTGGCGAAATCTAATGTATATGTAGCCGACCAATTGTTTGCCACGCTCGACCCCACCACGCGCCGGGTGCAACTGCCTGGGGATAACCTGGCCCTATTTACAGATACAGTAGGGTTTATTCAAAAACTTCCCACCACACTGGTTGTAGCTTTCCATGCCACCCTTGAAGAGATCACAGATGCCGACCTTCTATTACATCTGGTGGATATCTCCCACCCCAACGCGCTGGGACAATTCCAGGCTGTGCAGCAGACTCTGGAGGAGATCGGAGCCGGGCACATCCCCATGATCACCGCCTTAAACAAATCAGATCGGCTCAAAGACCCGGAAAACGCCCGCAAGGTTCTGCAAAGTTTTCCCAAATCGGTGGCGATCTCTGCGCTGAAAAATACCGGCATCGAAGACTTACTAACCCTGGTGCAGGAGGAACTCTTTGAAGCCTTCACCCCCATTCATGTGCGTCTGCCCTATAAGGAAGGCGCACTCATCTCGCTCTTTCATGAACTTGGGCAGGTGGACCTGATCGAACACGAGCGCGGCGGTGTGGTCATGCATGGACGCATCCCCGGCCGCCTGCTGGCACAATATGCCCCCTGGAAGGCAAAAGCCAACGACAATACTCAAGAAGAAACCACCCTTGAAGAGGAAGTATGATCTCAAAATTATTAGACCGTATCTCCGAATATCTTGCTCATCGTAAAGGGCTGCTTCCCATTATTGGGCTGGTCTTGATCTTTATCAACCTGATCCTGCAATTCATTTTTCCTGGCTCCATTCTCATCACCAGCAATCTATTTCTGCACCTTGGCTTGATCGTAGCGATCTTCGGATTGATGCTGGCCTGGGCCTTGTAATCATCTCAGATAGCGATGTCCCTTTCGGCTCAATCGCTGGTCCATCAATATCGGGTCGAGGAATTCGTTACGCTGACGCCGCTCGGGGAAATGTATCGCGTCCTCGACGAACGCAAGGGCCGGTTTTACGCTCTCACCCTCCTATCCAGATCATTCAGCGAGGATGCTGATGCCTTAAAGGAATTGACCGCCCGTTCCGGCCGTCTGCAAGCCATCTCTCACTCCAATCTAAATAAATTTCTGGGCCTTCATCACACACCCGAATTTTCCTATCTGCTCGAAGATTGGGTGGATGGTCCCACGCTCAAAACCCTCCGCGACCATTCACGCCTTTCAGCCGATGAAGCTCTTTTCTTTGCAAAGAATATCAGCAACGGACTTGAGGCTTTACATAAACAAAACCTGCTCCATCTTCACCTCACACCTGAAATGGTGCGCATCACCCAGCATGGAGAGATCATCCTATTCGGTGTTGGCGGGGCGCAGCCGCTCGGCATGCACGACTCATTCAGGCATGAAAAATACCCGCCCATCTATTCCTCGCCAGAACAGATCAAAGAAGAAAACCCAAATACCGCTGCCGATATCTATTCACTCGCGATCATCCTTTACGAATTAACCACCGGTCATTGGATCAATGGCAGGCAGGCTCCCAAGACCTACGATGCAATCCGCAAACATCAATTGGAAACAATTCCAAACGCGCCTGCAAACCTCAACAAAGACATCCCCGATCATTTCTCACGCATGATCCTTTGGGCGCTCAGAAAAAGCCCGGAAGACAGACTCAAAACAACCACAGAACTGATCTCTTCACTCGCCCTATCTGTACACACCCCCATTGAATCGATTCCGCCTCGCGCCGACCCGACGACTGCTCCTGTTACCGCAGCCATTCTCCACGGGTGGAGTTTTCTCCCGCCGCCCAAAGCAACCTCCATCATCAACGATGCTGTCCCGCTCGAAGAACGGATCGCCTCGATCACTGCACCCAAAAAGAAGAGTTCGTTTCAGGCAGGGTTGATTCCGGTCTTTCTTTTTATACTGATCGCGGGGTTTTTCTCCTTATTTTTTTTCGCCCGTCCAGCAGAGACGCCGCTGCCCACCGCCATCGTTTTTACTCCCATTGAAATAAATTACACCCCACCACCCACAAATACCCCTGAGCCTCGCCCCACCCTCACCAACGGCGGGCGGATCGTCTTCACCTGCACACGCGGCGACTATAACCAACTCTGCATGGTCAACCGTGACGGCACCGATTACGTCCAGCTAACCGATATGGCCGCAAGCAATTACTACCCGGTGATTACCCAGGATGGCGGCTCTGTCCTTTTTGCCTCCAACCGAAACGGGCCGTTCGACCTCTTCCTGCTCAGTTTTGCCGAAAAGCAGACGTTTCAGCTGACAGAACGGATCGGCAACGTAATTGCGCCCGATTATTCGGCGGATGGACGCTATATTATCTTTGCCAACCGGGTCGGAGATGGGCCAACGGCGGTTT
>DAOQPR010000053.1:4221-11717 GCA_035333265.1 Anaerolineales bacterium | reverse complement strand
CCTTTATCCCATAACAAGCGGCCCGCAAGCAGAACCGTCGGCACGCCCTCCGGCTCGGGCAGGGGATGATAATGCTCCGTATCCACGCCCACGCCTTCGATCAATGTGGCTCTGTCCGCACGGATGAGTCCTTCGTTCACAAAATAATCGAGGTCGGCTTGATTCTCGAAGATGGTCACGCCGCCCTCGGCGCGGAGGAAGAAGCGATAGACGCCCTTGACGATGGGACGCAGCAAGCGCGCACGCAAATCCGTTCCCAGGAAAACATAGCCACGCCCCGTCACCGAGCGGACGATGGCTTTTAAACCTGCAAACGTTGCAGCCAGCGAACCATAGATGACCGGCTTGATGGTATGTAAATGAACGAGATCAGGTTTTTCTCTTTTAAAAATATCCCGCAACTTCATCAGGTTACGCAATTCCCCAAGCGGGTTGACCGTCTGCCGCCCCACCTGCCATTCGGCCCAGCGAAAGCCATGTTCTTCGATACGCTTCACATACTCGCCGGGCGGTGAGACCAGTATCACGTCCCAACCACGCGCGCGTAAATATTCCGCCAGCGAAAGCCGAAAGCGAAATAGATACCAGTCTGTGTTGGAAACGAGGAGAACTTTCATGCCTGCCCTGAAACAAAACGATAGAGCTCAAGCAAACGCGCCTGCATGATGTGCCAGCCATAGTGGGTTTCATAGGCAACCCGCCCGTTGCGCCCAAGCCGTTCACGCAAGGCCGGGTCATTTGCCAGTTGTATCAACGCGCCTTCCAGTGCGTTTACATCCGCGTATGGAATGACCAGCCCGCAATCGGCATCTGCGATCATGCGATCCATGTTCGTGTCGTGACAAACCACGATCGGCTTGCCAAGCATCATCGCTTCAAAAACTTTGTTCGGGCTGGAGTAGCGATGATTTGGAATGGATGGGTCGTAGGTGGCAAAGAGCGCATCCGCCGCAAGGCTCAACCGTAACGCAGGCTCATAAGGAATGCGTCCTAAGAAATTCAAATTCTTGCTTCCTTTGCTTTGCGCGGCAATCTCGGCTTCGTCACCTCCGAAGCCTGCCATTACCAAACCCCAATCGGCATGGCGTTTCAACACGTCGAGCATCTCGAATAATCCGCGTTCCACTTGTAATAAGCCAATATACGCCAGCCGAAATTTCATCGCGTCCGAATAAGCCGCATCATCGCGGGTGATGTTCTCGCGCACATCTTCGGGCGAGTTGTAGATCACATCCAGGCGCTTCGGCTGCGAGCCGTGAATCTGTTCGCGCCGCGAATCGTCCACGATGATGACCGCATCCGCTTTGGAGATCGCCCAATAATCGGCATTGCGAATCAGGTTCTTGATCCATTCGGGCGTGCGGCGTAAATGTGCGGCGTAAAAATCGAAAATATCGTAGACCACTTTTTTGCCGAAGAGCATTTTCGCCATCAGCGCGGGCAAAATCGTATCGAAATCACAGGCGTGAATCACATCATACAAATTTCGGTTGCGGATGAGCCATCCCATCAAGCCAGCCTGCCAGCGCATCAACGCCGGAAGATTCCCCAAGCCATTACCAAACTTGGCCTTGATGTGCAACCGATGGATTTTGATTCCCATCCGCTCTTCTTCCAATGGAAGGATCGCGCCTCGATCCCAGCCGAGGGCTGCTACTTCATACCCAGCTTCTACCAACGCCTTAGCCTCTTTCTCCACGCGCGGGTCGGGGGCAATCGGGTTGGAGCGGCAGATCAGCACCCGCATTTACTTGGCCTCTTCCAATGCGCGCACGATACGTTCCGCGGCATGACCATCTCCATACGGGTTGGCCGCCTTCGCCATCTTTTGATGTTCTTCGGGATTGTCCAATAACAAACGCGCTGTCGAGACGATCTTTTCGCGGTCGGTGCCGACAAGTTTCACCGTCCCAGCTTGCACACCTTCAGGTCGCTCGGTCACTTCACGCAGGACGAGCACCGGCACACCGAGGCCGGGGGCTTCTTCCTGCAAGCCGCCGGAGTCGGTTAATACCAACGTGGCGCGTTTGAGCAATTGCACCAATGGAAGATAATCCAACGGCGGCAGGAGGGTGATGTTGGCGATGTTTCCCAGCCGTTCTTTTACAACACCCTGCACATTGGGATTCAAATGTACCGGGTAGATAAAATGCACATCGTCGCGGTAGGCAGTTGCCAGGTCCTGGATGGAGGCGCAGATGTCTTCGAGAGGCTGACCAAAGTTCTCGCGTCGATGCGCTGTGATGAGGACGAGTCGTTTCCTGCCGTGAATCACATCCAATGGCACGCCGATCTGTTCAAGCTCGGCATCGGGGAAGGGTTGTTTTGCCACCCATTGCAGCGCATCGATAACCGGGTTGCCGGTGACGAGGATGGCTTCGGTGGGTGTATTTTCTTTGAGCAGATTTTGCTTCGACCATTCGGTGGGGGCGAAGTGCAGGTCTGTGACTACCCCTGCGATCTTGCGGTTGACCTCTTCGGGGAAGGGCTGCCACTTGTCGCCGGTGCGCAAGCCCGCCTCCACGTGGCCGAAGCGCACGCGGTTGTAATAGGCCAGCACCGCGGCGACCATGACTGTGGTGGTGTCGCCTTGCGCAAGGATCCAATCGGGCTTTACCTGTTGAATCACTTCATCAAGTTTTGAAAAGATGAGCGAGGTCAACCCGGCCAGGGTTTGGTTGTGCGTCATCAGGTTGAGGTCAACATCGGGTTGAATGTCGAAGAGGTTGAGCACCTGATCGAGCATTTGGCGGTGCTGGGCCGTCACGCAGACATGCGTTTCGAATTTATCCGGCCTGGATTTAAGCTCGCGCACCACTGGAGCCATCTTAATGGCTTCGGGACGCGTGCCGAAGATGACAAGGATTTTGGGAAGGGACATGAAACGAAGAGGCTCTTTCTGTTACAAAATTACTCGGTTGAGGTTTTGTACCCCAACCGAGTTAGAGGTATTACGGGAGGTTAAAGGTTTTGACGAGGAAGATCGCCATTTGTCCACGGGTGACTTCATTTTCAGGGCAGTAATTGTTATTGCCGCATCCGCCTGTAATGCCTTCGGCTGCAAGGTTCTCGATCCATGCTGCAGCCCAGTGTGAGATCGGAACATCAAGGAATATGTTGCCCGACGCGGCAGGCGGCGTGTGGGATGGACCATATTTACTCTTAAGTAGGAAGAGGGACATTTGTGCGCGGGTTGTGGGGTTTTCAGGACAATACAATGTTGTTGCGCAACCACTGGTGATCCCATCGACCTTTAGAGATTCGATCCAATCTTCGGCCCAATGACCGGTTGAGTCCACAAAAGATGGGCTGACGTTAGGAGGAACATAGCCTGCTCCGTGAATTCCCTTTTCAAGAAAGACTGCCATTTGGGCGCGCGTAACAGAGTTTTCCGGACAGTAATAACGGAAGGTGTAATCGGTAACACCCGTAAAATCCACCACTGTGTTCAAACACCCACTGGTGATTCCTGCGGCAACCAACCGTTCCACCCAGGGCTGGTAATAGGCCGTCGTATTTTTTCCGGCAAACTCGGAAGCAGGCCAGACATCTTCAAATGTTGCATCCGGGCGGTTGAAGGCGATGTTGATCATTTCAGAACTGTCTGGCGCCCAATATCCATAGGGATATTGAGAAACAATGGATTTGAAGACTGCTTTCCCTTCACCGCCTTCTGCATCCAGGGTGTAATCCACAGGATTGCAGTTGGGAGGATTATTGGGGTCTATATTATAGGTGGCTTCTGTAAGATTAAAATACAGAATTGCTCTTACTCCAGGGTAGGCACCGATCTTTGTTAATGTATCTGATAACCACGCTGCACGGTCCAGGCCGTATGCCACAGAGCCAATTTCGGCGACGAAGATAGGCTTGCCAGGCGCCATGGCAGCCATACGGTCCAGATAAGGTTTATAAAGTTGCTCATAGGGTTCCGAAGTGGTGTAACTCCAACAAGAGCCGAAGTTAAACGAACTAAAACCAATCACATCCACAACAGAATTTCCTGGATAAAAATTCTCGAAGACATTTTCCGGTTTAGCTGGATCATTCCAGCCGTTGGGTGCAAACACCCAACTGACAGATTCTGACGGTACGCCTTGTTCGTCAAAAATCTGACGAATGCGAATAAAAGCACGTTTATAATTATATGGGTCGTCTTTGTAAGTGACCCAATATCCGTTCATTTCCTGCATTGGGGCAATAAAAGCGCGTTTGGTTCCGCCTTGTGTCCAGTCTCTAAAAATATTGGCCCAGTTACGAATATCTGTATCGATGACACCGTCTGCAACTTCCTGGGCAGTACGGGGAGTATGAAAACCAGCGGATAAGTTGATGAAAGGAACGTACCCATTATCCCAGGCATGATCCAATTCGCTTTTGATGAACCAATCCTGTGATTCGATATCTACAAAGGTGCCTGCAATTGAAATGGCATGAGGTCCGGTATTGTTACGGATGTAATTATCCAGGTCATTAATTTCATTGACTGTTGTACCAAGTGAAGCTGTGGGGTAAATTCCAACGAGAATGGGCAGCGAGCCCTCACCTGCTGCGGTTGAGTTGGGGAGAAATGTCAGAATGAGAAGGACAAGTAATACAATGGAATAATGCTTTTTATGAAACATATAATCATCTCCTGGCTGAAAATTGTATGACTATAAATATGAAATAGGGAAGCACTTCCTTGATTTTACCCTACCCGACATTTCGATTAGCGGTTCGTTTTTATATACTCGGGGAGCCATAATACCTTAACTGCCTTGTATGTTGCGGATTTCAAGATAATGAAACCTTAAATGAATTCACCCGCGAAACCTTAATTTCGGGGTGAACCACATACTTTCGGAATATGTAACGCTAGTTAATACTCAAGGTGTTCTAAAGATTTTTACCCTTCGGCCAAGACAAAGAATATGAACTGGTTATATAAATGTATTAGACTGTTGTTATGGCAGATGGAAAGCCCTGGTTAGAAATGCCGCCATTTGTGCACGAGTGACAGGGGAATCAGGACAAAAGTGGCTGCTATCACAGCCGCTGGTGATGCCTTCCTTTGCAAGTTGCTCAATCCACGCGGCAGCCCAATTATCCGCAGGGACATCGACAAACTTTGTTCCCGTTGCTGTGGGTGGTATGAAGGCTGATCCATGGATACTTTTCAAAAGGAAGATTGCCATTTGAGCACGTACAACGGCCGTATCCGGGCAATAATTCCCATTTCCACATCCGCTTGTGATCCCATCTGATTTGAGCGCTTCGATCCAATTTTCAGCCCAATGGCTGGTCGTATCACTGAAGGTGGGGGAAACATCTGCAGGGAAAAAACTGGGGCCATGGATCGCCTTTTGTAGAAAGACAGCCATTTGGGCGCGGGTAACAGTGTCTTCAGGGCAGTATTGTAATGGACTGGTCTTACAGCCAGTGGTAATGCCGGAATTGGAAAGCTTTGAGATTGAGTCGAAGGCCCAATGAAATGGTCTGACATCGCTGAACTTCCCAACATTGAGGGCTAGTGGTTCCAGCCAAATCGTGGCGGTTTCAGTCCCGTTAATGATTCGTACCTGATATTTTTCGCCTGATTTTGCAAGGACGGTGACATTGAAGGGATAAGCGGGATTGACATAGGTTTCGGTCTCCACCCACATGGCGCCATCGTCGCCCGTGTTGTAATCGTAATCCACATCGACAACATTGGCAGGCCGTTCACGCGACAGATTGACCTCATGTATGATAACACCCTGGCCGGGAAGTTTAGCGTCATACCCGTAGTTGTTTCGAACTTCCACCGTGTAAAAATCGGCGGTTTCTGCGAGATTATCCCCATAACTGGGAAGACGAATCTCTGCCATCAGATACGACTCAACCGATGAGTTGGATTGAGGCGTTCCATTTCCATATGGCACAATATATTTTTTAGAGCCGGGAATCCAACCGAGCATGTCCTTGTGAAACGCTATTGTATGCTGGCCGAGACAGCCATAGATGGGATCATTGAGCCGGAAACAGTCGCTCCAGGTATCACTCATCACATCCCAGCGGTTGTCATAGGTATATTCATACATGCCTGAGGAATGCGGCAGGCCAAACCCGTGTCCCATTTCGTGCCCGATGACTGTGATATCTTCATATCCCCAGGGTGGCTCCCAGGTCATACTCCAACAGCGATAAACTCCGTCTCTTTCCAGACACCAGGAACCGCCCCAGGCAAAGCCATCCAATTCTGCATTGAACATCATATTAATGCCCACGTATGCTGAGAAGTTTACATAGGGATCCGCGGCGGCTGTACAATCTTCTGCGGCGCGCCCAAAGTCGAGAAAGCCATATTGAATGTAATATGAACGCGGGTTAGGCAGGGTATACCACCCAGCAGCTGTGCTGCCGTATATGTTGATCTCGTTGTAGGAAAGTTCGCGCCAGTAGTGATCCAGCCCTGGATACTCGCTGCCAAACATACCTTGAAAGTATTCCAATGGTTTTGGCTCTGCAGCCTGGTCGCTAAATTTACACATAATGGATACCCAGGGTTGTGACCCACTGACATGGGTATAAACATCCGGTTCAGAAGATTTGGAGGGGCCGGAAAGGCGAGAGAGAGAAATTGCTTCATAGAGGGCTGGCAGTTTTTTTTCTGAGGAGGGAGGCGCAAGTTTGACCTCAGCTTGCACAAGCTGTCGATTCAATCTGATCAGACCACCTGCCTGGTTGATGACTTCATCACTTATATCGAGACGATATGTTTTGCCCGTCCCTTCGACTAAATATATTGCATTCTGAGAAAGGCCGGAACGAGCATCTCCCCACTGGACGTTGATCTGCCCGGTTAACTGGATTGTATCTGCCATTGCCACAGCATGGTTTTGGGGGATGTGTAGAAGCCCTGCGATCAGAACAAGGATGAAAATGCTTGGGTTGATTTTTTTTGATTTCATCGGTCACCCTGAAAATTATTCGTTTATCTGCAAAGAAGACACTCGTATTTTTGCTGGGGTATCGGCTGTCCATGTTCCATTGACCGTTACTTTTTTCCCGCTTAATGATTGAACATTACCAAGAGATTGCACTAAAGGTTCATCTATGAGTAGTTCCCAGGATGTGCCCTGGCTGTCGAAAAGAGTAAAGACAATATGCCCATTTTGAACGATAGATAGCGTTCCAGAGATGGTCACTTCCGCCTCTGCCTCCGGGCAAACCTGCCCAACACAACCGGAATTGGGATATGCTGGTAATGGGTTCGGATAACTGGCTGAATTGAATTTTGACTGTGAGCTGCACCCGGCTGTGAATGTTGCCATTACAAGCATAGCCAGCCCTAAGAGGTATCTTTTTCTATACTGTATTTGATGGAACAAAATAGGTACCTTTTATGAAAGTTCCGCAGGTCACGCATATTAATTTGCGTAACCTGCGGGTGTTTACCCTTTTGAAATGCGCGAATAGCTAAGGGAGGTTGAAAGTTTTGACAAGGAAGACAGCCATTTGGGCACGGGTAACAG
>DAOQPR010000053.1:0-4121 GCA_035333265.1 Anaerolineales bacterium | reverse complement strand
GGGGAAGCGCAGTTGCCAACCACTTCGCTGGTGTTAATTTTGTTGAAGTAGAGGATTGCACGGACACCGGGATAATCAGCCAGTTTACTGAAGGTATCTTTCACCCAATCGCTTTTATTCTGGGTAGGATCATTAATGTCAAAAGGAGGATTATCCAATACACCGGTTTGTGAAATGAATATGGGTTTTGAAGGAGCCATGGCTTGCATACGAACAAGATGTGGTTCCATGGCAAGTTCAAATGTGTCCCAGTTATAGGCGGGGTCAGGGCAGCCGCCGTAGTTATAGGCGCTGAAAGCCACAATATCCACATATTGGTCGCCTGGGTAGTAGTTTTCAAATGCGCGATAGGGATATGCAGGGTCGTGATGGCCGTTCGGAGCGAATACCCATTCTACTGCAGCGTCTGGGACACCAGCGTTTTCAAATACGGTCACGAAACGTTTGAAGGCTTCCTGGTAGGTGTCACCATCGGAATGATAGGATATCCAGGGGCCATTCATTTCTGGGAACGGAGCGAGGTAGGCGAATTTATCTGTGCCTGCCCAATCCTTGAAATAACCTGCCCAGAGGGCGATTTTGTCGTCGCAATTTCCAGCGGCGACACTGGCGGCTGTGACACAATCTGCGTCATAATAGGCCCCCTCCCAACTTTCACTAGCCATTATGTTGACGAAGGGGACGAAGCCATTATTCCAGGCCATATCTAATTCATGTGGTACATTCCAGAAAGGATTCAGTGTGATACTCATAAAATCCCCTGCAAAGGTGACCCCGCTGGAACCATTGGAGGTCAGCCAGTTATCCATGGAAGTGATTTCACCAATGGCGGTTTGCAGATCTGCACTGGCATAGGATCCCAATAAAATGGGCAGGCTTCTAGAGCCCGCACTTTGCGATGTTGCCCCAACAGGGATTGAATTGCTTAACAACACCATGACCAAGATTATTGTGAAAATTACTTTTTTCATAAATCTCCTATAATTTCTTGAAGTCTTTTAATATTAGTAGTCTTTTCTTTCTTTAAAGGTGCGGTGATTATAAAAGACATTACCTAATTTAGGCTAATATTTGGATAAAGCAAACAACGCCTGTCGGGTTAGGCAGGCGTTGTTTGGGTATTTGTCATTTTATTTTGGCAAGAAATAAGAATTTGGGCGTGTTGCAGAAAGCAAAGGATAATACACCTGCATAAATCAGGTGTATCTCTTAAATTATAAGGCTTGGATTAAGGCCAATTGACTGATGTATTGGTTGGACCAAGGATCAAGGAAGTGGAACCAATCTGTACATACCCAGAGGTCTGGAGGAAATTTACGTTCACACTGACACTTACAAAATCGCCTACCTCGAAATTCGAGGGGGTGACGATACTATAATTTCGGCAAGTGGAATCTGTGCGAACAATATTATCTGTGAATTGATTATAGGGGGTTGGGAGGCCACTGTTGGCACGATAAGCGACGAGGTTTACACTCTGAATTTCTGTATTTGCCCCAACGGTATAGCATAAACGCAGGCCCTTCAATTGCATTGCTTTTCCGTAGGAAACTACAGGAACAGGGATGGTTGCCTGGAATTGAAACGTTGCTACGAAGTTGGTTTTCAAATATACGAAATTGGGATAAATTTCGACAAAAGGACTGGAACTGTTTTGAGACTTTGTCCAAACGGAGGGGCCTGCTCCAATAACAAAGTCGCCACTTGTGGGCGGGTTGTCAACGAGAGTTTCTGCATATGCTTTTGCATTCGCTTCTGCGGTATCGGCACTGGTTTGTGCGGAGGCTATTGCATTCGCCTCAGCAATATTTGCTTTGTTTTGGGCCGAGGCATCAGCCAGGTTAAAAATTTTTTGCAGGAATACCGACATCTCAGCACGAGTGACACTATTATCAGGCTTATAAGTTCCATCTCCATACCCTGTGGTGATACCATTATCCTTCAACCAGCAAATAAAAGTCTCAGCCCAGTGACTGTTCGTGTCGGGGAAGCAACCGGTCGCAGCGGTTGGAGCTGCTGAGGCTCGGCCAACCAGGAATCCGCCCAGAATTAGAGCGCTGGTTAGAATTCCAAACAAATAAGGGATGATACGTTGTTTCATTTGTAAATACTCTCCTTGGTAAATGTTTTCCCGCAGGTAGTGTGTGGGAATATTAATAACGAGATTATAAAGATGGTTTTGCTGTCTGAAAACTATACAAAGGTCATACTTTCTTGCATGTTACAATGCAGCCATGACCTATAAAGTGGCGATATATTGTCCTGACCAACACTTTTACTATGATCCTGCCTCCATTGAAAAGAATGGGGCAGGCGGCGGGTTGATGGCGCGCATTCGGCTGGCGCAGGCGCTGGCGCGACTGGGGCATCAGCCTTATATCATTGCCAACCTGACAGGTTCAACTGTTCATAAGGGTGTTACCTATCTTCCTCTTATACAGGCAGATGCGCTCAAAGATGTGGATATACTCATCATGATTAGTAGCGGTGGGGCGCTCAGCCTCGAACCTGCATTGAACCTGAAAATCCAGGCGAGACTGCGCGAAGTTTGGTTACAGGGCACGATTCCTATTCAGGCAGTAGAGCGGCTTCCGCATGATTTTATTGTGGGCGCTAGCAATTTCATTTGCGATACGGTTGAGAACGAATGGGGGCTGACCAACCCAAAACTCTTCGCTATTTATAACGGCGCAGTGGTGCGAAAATCACATTGGTGGAATGCCGCCTCGACGCGCGACTCGTTCGCATTGACATACACCAGCCATCCTTCCAAAGGGCTGGATGCTTCCATTGCGGTTTTGAACCTTTTGCGTAAAAGGGATGACCGCTTCAAACTTCATGTCTTTGGCGGCGATGCACTTTGGGGAGGAAAGGATCAGTCGGTATCTGTGCCCGGTGTGATCTATCACGGCACACAGGGACAGGACAAAGTCCTCAAGGCATTGGAAGAGGCAAACATCTCGCTTCATCTACAGGCGCGGCTTGAGCCGTTTGGGATGGTTGTGACTGAAGCCATGATTCACGGCAGCATTCCTGTAGCCTCACCTGTGGGGGCATACAATGAGATTGTCCGCGATGGTTATGATGGTTTTCTTGTTCCCGGTGAACATACTTCAACTGAAGTCCATCAAAAAACAGCCAACTTGATTTACAACCTAGCCACAACTCCTGAATATGCTGAATACATTCGCCGTCAAGCCTTGAACATGCCTTGGACATGGGATACACAGGCAAAGACCTGGCTTCAACATTGGGATTGGGCACTGGAGAAAAAAGGTATGACCTTTTCGCCAGACCATTCCCATTGTCTGCGCTGTGAAGGTGCATGGCTGCTCACTGCCGACGGTTATCACTGTACCCAATGTGGACGCTACTCAAGAGACGGCAAAGCATGAAGTTTATTCTCATCGGCGGGTATTACGGCGCGGGCAATCTGGGCGATGAAGCCATCCTTGAATGTATGCTCAAGGATATGCGTGCCTTGCGCAGCGACCTGCATTTCATCGTCACCTCCTGGAATCCCAAACGCACCAGCGAACATTTCAATGTAGAAGCCTTTCATTGGAAGGACATTCCGGCCATGCTTGAGGCGGGCACACGCGCCGACCTGGTCATCCTCGGCGGCGGCGGCTTGCTTCAAGATTATTGGGGCATCAAACCGGAGACCTATCTGCGCCGTGCTGCAATGGATATCACGGCTTACGGCAGTTTACCCCTGCTGGCCGAGATGATGGACATTCCCTGCATGATGTACGCGATGGGATTAGGCCCTCTTCATAGTGACCTGTCCCTCGAACACACCCGCCTCGCCTTTAACCGCAGCCTGGTTGCCACGCTTCGAGATGAGGACTCCCTCGAACTTTTACGAACGACCGGCTTCCAACCCCGAGCCGACCAGACCCTCGAAATCACCGCCGACCCGGTCTTCACCCTCACAGCTTCCGAAAAAGATGACGAGGATGTGGCTCATTTTCTTGCACAGAAAAATATCGAAGACGATGCCGAACTCATCGCCGTTTCGCTGCGTTATTGGGATCGGGCTGGTTCACTCAACGACTGGCTGCCGCGCATCGCAGATGGCATCAACCGTTATCTCGCCGCCAATGACCGTGCTCAAATTA
>DAOQPR010000052.1:0-11860 GCA_035333265.1 Anaerolineales bacterium | reverse complement strand
ACGCGCTGCTGTTCAAAATTCCTGACCGAGTTCTCGCCCATCTCCATCAAAATGGCAAAGGAACAGGGCATTTCACTCACCCCTGACGAGATCACCGGCATGTGCGGGCGCCTACGCTGCTGCCTCATTTACGAATATGAGCAATACGTGGAAGCGCGCAAAACCCTGCCAAAACGCAACAAACGCGTGGTCACGCCCAAAGGCGAAGGCAAGGTCATTGATGTGCTGCCGATGAGTGATAAGGTCGTTGTACTGATCGAAATTCCAAACGAACGTCCGCAGCACCACACCTTCCTGCGCGAAGAAGTCCAACCCTGGGACGAACTCGAGGCCCTGCGCCGAAAATCCGAAGCGCCCTGCGACCGTCATGAAGGCGGCGGCTGCACCTGCGGCAAGGCAAAGAACAATAAAAATGCCCGAGCCAACTAACACCTGGGAAACTTCACAAAAAATTCTGGTCATTCTGGCTCATCCTGATGATCCAGAATTTTTTTGTGGCGGCACGCTTGCCAAATGGTCACGCGAAGGCCATCACATTCAATACCTCCTGCTGACTTGCGGCGACAAGGGTTTTAACCCCACCACCCATCCGGAAATGACCCCTGAAAAGCTATGCGGGATTCGGCACCTTGAGCAGGCTGAAGCCGCCAAAGTGATCGGAGCCGAACCGCCTCTTTTCATGGACCTGCCGGACGGCTACCTCGTCCCAGACCTGAATCTCCGCCGCGACGTGGTGCGCGAGATCCGCAGGCATAAGCCTGATATCCTCGTCACCTGCGACCCGCAAAACCTCTTCGCGCTTTACGGTATCAATCACCCGGACCATCGTGCCTGCGGGCAGGTCGTCCTGGATGCCGTTTTTCCTGCGGCTGGAAATATCGCCTATTTCCCTGAGTTAATGGATGAAGGCTTTGAACCGCACATGCCAAAAGAGATCTGGTGCTCACTCACCAATCAACCCAACACCATCATTGATGTAACCCCCACCTGGGAGACAAAAATCCAAGCCATCCTCCAACATAAATCACAAGTGCAGGATGCGGACAAACTGATCGAACGCATGAAATCCCGCCGTGCGGAAGACAGCACCGAAGAAAATCCACGATTTGAAGAAAAATTTAGAGTTGTGAAATATTCATAGCATGGAGTCTGGCAGCAAGCTGCCAGACTCCATAAAAATCCCAGGAGCCCCCATGAACCCATTCCTCAAACAAGCAGAAGAACTCTTCCCTTATACACAGGCCATGCGGCGTGATTTCCACATGCACCCCGAGTTGGGCTATAACGAAATCCGCACAGGCGGCATTGTCGCCAAGGAACTTGAAAGCCTGGGCATTGAAGTCACCAAAGGTGTCGGTAAGACCGGCGTGGTCGGTTTTCTTGAAGGATCAAAACCAGGCCCAACGATCTTGCTGCGGTTCGATATGGATGCGTTACCCATTAATGAAGAAACCGGTGCAGAATATTCATCCCAAAACCCTGGGGTGATGCATGCGTGCGGCCATGACGGCCACACTGCCATTGGGCTGACAGTTGCCAAAATCCTTAATCAGCATAAAGATCAGTTAAAGGGCAATATTAAATTTTGTTTCCAACCCTCGGAAGAAGGCACAAATGGCGAGGAAATTGGTGGAGCCTTGATGATGATGCGCGACGGCGTACTCGAAGGCCCCAAAGTTGAAAAGACTCTCTCGCTGCACTTATGGAATGACAAGCCACTCGGCTGGCTGCATGTCGCTGAAGGTCCCGTCATGGCAGGTGCAGACCTGTTCAATGTGAAGATCACCGGCAAGGGCGGCCACGGTGCAGCGCCGGAGACGACCATCGACCCTATTGTATGCGCAGCGCAAATGATTACTGCCATCCAAAGTGTCGTGGCACGGAATGTCGAACCGCTCAAGCCAGCAGTGATCAGTGTCACTACTGTTCATTCAGGTACTGCATTCAACATCATTCCACAAACTGCCGAACTTGGCGGCACCATCCGCACTTTCGAACCAGCCGTCCGCAAAATGGTACATGAACGACTCAATCAAATCGTCCACAACACCGCCCAAGCGATGGGCTGCCAGGTTGAATTCCTTATTAAGCAAATTACAGCGCCTGTTATCAACAATGGAGATGTCGCGGCCAGCGTGCTTGAATCAGCGCAAACGGTCTTCCCACAGACCAGCATCGACAATAACCAATATCTCACCATGGGGGCCGAAGATATGGGCTGGATGCAGGAAAAAGCCGATGGTTGTTACTTCTTTGTTGGCTCGGCAAATGCAGAAAAGAATCTCAACTACAATCACCACCACCCCAAATTTGACTTTGACGAGCGCGCATTGGTCAGCGGTGTGGCGCTCATGGCCTCAGCCGCCGTAGACCTGCTAAAGTAGAATTTTTTATTTGAGCAGGTTCTTTTAATCCCGATAACATTTATCCACTTGTTGTAGTGTTATGCCGCATGAAAATTCATGCGGCATTTTTGTCCTTGACAAAATACCGCCCCGAATATATACTTCGTTTAGTAAATACTAAACGAAGTATATAAAACATATGACCACTAAACTTCCCGAACTAAAACAAGATTTCACTGAAAGCCTCAGCCAGATCAGCCGCTTTTGGGGCTTCCCCAAAGGAATGGGAGCGATCTTCGCTGTGCTATATCTATCGTCCACGCCCCTCTCGCTGGATGATATTGTTGAGCAAACCGGGCTGACAAAAGGCGCCATCAGCACCGAAGTGCGAACCCTGGCACGCATGGGCCTGGTGCATCGTTCTTCAAAACTTGGTGACCGAAAAGACTACTATGAAGCAGAAATTGATTTTTATGCGTCGATCCGCTCGATCTTGAAGGAACGCCAAAATAGCGAGTTTGACCGGGCGTTGGGTTCGGTGAGGGAGACGCTCGGGAAACTTGAAGCAGGCTCGGTTTCAGGCAATGAGGCGGAAATTCAGTTCGTTTATGAACGGGTGAAGGCGCTTCAGGAATTCTTCAACGCCATCGACAGTTTGACCAATGCAGTCATCAAACTCGACAAACTTGGAATTTCCAATGTTAGCAAAATTCTTAATGTGTTGAAATAGGAGAAACCATGAATACCATCCTTTTGTTTTTCATCCAAATATTGATCACCTTGTTGATCGCCGGACTTGTGGTTGGCTATTTGCGACCTTTCTTAAGAAAGATCCTGGTCGACTTATGTGGGACAGAAGATCGGGCTCAATTCTGGATGGCCTTTACAAACACATTGTTAATCGGGTTGCCTTTGGTGATCGCTTTGGCATACCACCCCGAAGCAATGCAGTCTGAAGAGCTTTTCTTTGATCTGGCTCGAAAATTAAGCGGGAACATTGCCGGATTGTTATTTGCCCTGGTTTGCACCGGGCTTGTTGTTTCGATCTTTGCCTTGTTTGCACCTCGAACAATAAAAGCGGAGGCAAAATGAAAATCGCAGTAACTGGCGCGTTTAGTTATTCCGGTAAATACATTACCAAACGATTGCTGGAGCGCAATGAAGAGATCATCACCCTCACCAATCATCCCAATCGACCCGATCCGTTTAATGGCAGGGTAAAGGCTTTTCCGCTGAATTTTTCAAATGAAGCGGAGTTGATCCAAACTCTGCACGGTGTGGATGTTTTGGTCAACACGTATTGGATCCGATTTGATAAGGGCAGCAACACTCAACCACAGGCGGTGAAAAATACAAAAATCCTGGTGGATGCTGCCACCAAAGCAGGTGTGAAGCGAATCGTTCACATCAGCATCACAAACCCCTCAGCGGATTCGCATTTACCCTATTTTTGGGGTAAGGCTGCCAATGAAAAAGCTGTCACTGACTCGGGCATGAGCTATGCGATTTTGCGGCCCACCGTACTCTTTGGCAAGGAGGATATTCTCATCAATAACATTGCCTGGCTGTTACGCCACCTACCGGTGTTTGGTTTGCCCGGCAACGGTTCGTATAAACTCTCGCCGGTTTATGTAGATGACCTGGCCGCACTCGCCGTAGAAGCCGTATATTCAACAGAAAATTACATCTGGGATGCTGTTGGACCTGACGAATACACCTTCAAAGAAATGGTGGAACTGATCGGTGAATCTGTCGGCGCAAAACGATTGCTGGTCCCCATGCCGCCCATTGTAGCGCTCTGGGCGGCACAATTCCTCAGCCTGTTTGTCAACGATATTATGCTGACCCCCGAAGAAGTGGATGGTTTAATGGCGAACCTGCTAATCTCCAAAGAAGCGCCGCGCTGCAAAACCAGTCTGCGCCAGTGGCTGCACAAGCATAGTGTTACGACCGGCAAGCAATACGCATCAGAACTGGCACGGCATTTTTAAGACTTGTCTGAGAGCCATTTCTCGAAAATAGGCTCCAGATCATTAAGAGAAATCGGCTTGCTAATGAAATCATCCATTCCGGCATCAATACAAGCCTCTTGTACACCCATTACGGCATTGGCAGTCACTGCAATAATGAGGGCATGACGCCTCGCTCCCGCCTCGCCCTTGCGAATGAGGCGGGTTGCAGTGATGCCATCCATTTCCGGCATATTCAAATCCATCAACACAAGTGAATATGCATCCGGCTCCACTTGGAGAAGTTCCAGGGCTTCCCGGCCATTGCTGGCATGCCGCGCCAATAAACCAAATTCACGTAATTGCATGGATAGCAGGTCGCGGTTGATCAGGTTATCCTCAACAATCAGCACTGGCTTTTGACCAGAATAGTCCTTGCGCTGTTGTACCAAAGCGGCAGGGACTGTATTTTCCACGGGAGGTTGAGCAATAATTTTTTTACCCAACGGTAGGCTAAGCCAAAATGTCGAACCTGTATTTTCAATCGAATCAAACCCGATCTCTCCATGCATTAAATCTGCCAGGCGTTTGGAAATGGCAAGACCCAGACCGGTACCGCCATGTTTACGGGTATTGGTTGAGTCTGCCTGTGTAAATGGTTCGAATAGTTTTGGTTTGACCGCATCTGGAATGCCAATGCCGTTATCCTGCACTAAAAAAGTGACCATCATGTTCTCATCATTGATGTGTGTGCCGGAAAGATTCACAAACACCACGCCATCTTTCTCGGTGAATTTGATGGCATTGCTCACCAGATTGCCTAGAATCTGTCGAATTCGGCCTGCATCGCCAGCCAGAATATCAGGAATATTCGAGGTGACCAGGGATGAAAGGTTTATGTTTTTCTCACGAGCGCGAGGCTGAAATAAGTTTATAACTTCCTGAACCAATGTAGCTGGTTTGAATGGCGAGGGCTGAATGGCTATTTTTCCGGCTTCTATTTTCGAAAAATCGAGGATGTCGTTCAAAATGGCCAGCAAATTATGAGTGGAGGACGCAATGATCTCAGCGAATTCGCGCTGTTCGCCATTCAGGGTTGTATCCAATAACATTTCGCTCATCCCCAAAATGGCATTCATGGGAGTGCGGATCTCATGACTCATTGTCGCCAGGAATGCACTTTTTAGATAAGAAGCCTCCAAAGCATGGTCACGTGCATCCGCCAGTTGAATATTTGCCTCGCGAATTTCGGTCGCATAATTTTGAAGTCGTTGCTCCATTTGTTTTCGTTCTGTAAGATCCGTTACCACTGTAATGGCCCCGGCATATTTACCAGCTACGATCCGTGGAACGCCAGTGATCAAGGCATATATTTCACCACCATCCAATCTGCGCAGGCGAGACTCATAAGTGGTAACCTCTCCCTGAATCCGTTTAGTATGAGCCTCCTTTAATGTTTCATGGTCATTCAGGATGGTGAAGTCAAACGGTGTTTTTCCGGTAAGGGCAGCCGGGTCAGAATACCCCAACATACGGGCAAAGGATGGGTTGACGAACTCAAAACAGCCCAACTCATTTGTAACGGTTAATCCCTGCCCCATTTGAGATGTAAGTGTCTCTGCAAAATTCCGCTGACGTTGGAGTTCCTCCTCCGCAGCCTTAATGGAAGTGATATCCACACCAATGCCGATCAGCAGGTCGCGCGGCCCCTTCATATCTGAAAGCATCAGCCAGCGCCAGGTGCCGTCTTTATGACGAATTCTGTGCTCATAAGCTGTAATGTCCGCTTTGGCCTCCCCTGCCGCCGCATTCCGAATATATTCCTTCTCCGCCTGCACATCGCCGCCGGAAATGCGTTCCACCTCCCACCAGCCCTCCCCAAGAATTTCGTTGGGTTCATATCCGATAATGTTCCTGACAGACGGGCTGACATAGACGATCTCGGCCTTGGTATTTGCCACCAATACAAGGTTGCCAATGGAGTTCAGGATCTCATCCGACAGGGCAAGGCGTAGCTTTTCCGTCTCCCGTTCGGTGACATCCAAAACAAACAGGTTTACATAATGCCTTTCCAAAACCGGGGCAAAGGCACATGAGAAAAAACGTTCCTTGTAACTGAGAATGAAAACTTCCTGTTCGTTTGTTTTCAATACCTTCCGGGAGTATTCCACCCATTCCACTGGGATTGTTTCAGGGGCATTTCCACCTAGCTCAATCAAAAGTGATTTTCCGCTGGCATTGGCAAATAACAAATTGCCCTGTTCATCTATGCGGAAAACCGGGTTTGGGTTTTCCATAGGGAAAAGCGCCAGCGAACGCAGCATATCTTCCGAAAGTTTTTCATGAGAGATATCCCGCAAAGAAACCACCAAAACCGTTTTGCCATCCTGCATCCCTTTGCCTACAGAGGCATCCAGCGGAAATTCTTTTCCATTTTTTCGCCGCCCAAGAATCTCCCGATACGGGCTCATTTTATGGTTTTGATGTGATCCCACCAGAAATGATTGAAACAGTTGATCATGTTTTTTAGCCAACCTCGCAGGCATAAGGCTGTTTAGCCTGCGCCTGCGGAGTTCTGGAATTGTATAACCAAACATTTCAGCGGCCTGTTGATTGGCCTTCAATATTTTTCCTGTTTCGTCGAAAACAAGAATGGCACTTGGGCAGATCGAAAAAAGCAAATCAAACATGTTTTACAACCATTCGGAAAATCGTTGCCAGATGGGGGTGAACAAAATTCCACCATAACAATGAAACGAACAAGACCGCCATCACTACAACCTGAACGATGACAACTTCATGCAAAGTGCGGTGAAAGAACAGGATGCCCATGACTTGGGCAAGTCCGGCCGCGATGATAAACCCAGTTTCACGACCCATGCCCAATGAAAGGCGGTAATTCACCACCACATTTGCCAGGGCATACAGCGATGTTGCCAGGGCATATAACCAAAGCAATGGCGCCACTGCAACAAATTCAGAGCCAAAAAGGACAGTCACTACCCAGTATGGGGCGAAAAGCGTCAACAGGACTACTGGTGCAGATACGCCAACAACAATGCCCAAAGAGACCCACAGTAAATGCTCGTGAGGTTCACCCATTTTTTGTTTCTGGGCCACTACAGGAAACATGGTTGTCACTACAGACCAGGTTGCAAAAAAAACGATGCGGCCGATCAAGGCCAGGGCTGCATACTGCCCGGCATGACCAGTATCAAAAAAACGTTTCACTAGTATCACATCACTATTATTGATAAGGATCTGCCCCAACTGCGAGATGAGTACGGGAGCAGCAAATGAAAGTAGACTCATCTGTAATTCTTTTGAGGGCAATTCTTTACTCGTCAAGCCGCGCACAGCAAATTTTGCAACCAGCCACGTAAAGAAAAAGGAAAGGCTGATGCCGAATACGGCGCCATCCACGGAAAATCCCAATGCGACCAGGAGAATACTGACGAGCAGACGCGTCCACATCTCAACCTGGTAGCTGATCGCCAAAACCTTGAAGCTGGTGCGCCCCTGAAGGATTCCACGCTCCACTGCCTGCAACATGGCAAACGGCAGCGCTGCGCCAAAGATAATAAAGGACAAGGAAGATTGTGTATGGAAAAATGATTTCAATACCGGCGCAAGAAGTGCAAAGAAAGCCGTCAGTGTAAGCCCAAGGCCGAGGGCAACAAACCAGATCAAACGTCGGATGGAGGCGAGGGCTTTTTCATTTCCATCCGCAGTATGAATGGCGGAATAACGAGCAGCAGTCATCTGGATCGGTGCAGTCAAAAACGTGATGGCTAACAGCAAAGTGACAATGAGGGATAGATCGGCAAACAGCGACGGTCCCAGCCAACGCCCCATGATAAGGTTGTAGACATAATTGCCCGCGTTGACCAGGGTCATGCTGAGCATCAACAAGGCACTTGCCGAGGCGATCTTTGATTGTAGAAGGGCTTTAATCTTTTGCATTTGAGTCAAGCAATTGGGTAACAGTATCCAGAATGGTTTTTGAACTGGCAGGTTTTGTCAGAAAGCCTTGAATGCCAGCCTCTTCAGCTCGAATACGCTCGGCATCATCTCCACTGCCGGTGAGAATAATGACCGGAAGCGCACGATATCGTTGAATGGCTCGAATGTGATGAAGCAGGGTGATGCCATCCATGCCAGGCATGGCAACATCCAGAATGGCGAGATCGGGGCTTTCCTCGGAAAGGTAGTGCAATGCGGCGTCTCCATTTCCGACGACAATGGTCTCGTACCCGCCTTTATTAAGGGTGTAGCTTAGGATGCGTTGATTATTTGTCTCATCGTCCACGATCAGAATACGTGTCTTGGTCATGTTTAGAAACCTTTCGGAATGATCTCAGCCCGCTCGATCGATACAAAGACCTGGTCGAACTTGGTTAATTTGAGAATGCGCGAAGCGGCCTCTTCGCGCGGCCAGACCAGGCGGACATCCCCATCTTTGAGACGGGCGCGTTTCAATACACTGACCAACACTGCCAGCCCGGCTGAGTCGAGCATGGCAACATCGGTCAGGTCAAAAACAAAATGTGAATATTCGCTCTCGATATAGGTGTCGCAAAGTTTGCGCAGAGCGGGCGCTTCAAAGGCGTCCAGCCTGCCATTCAGTGTGATGGTTGTGATTTTTACGATCTGATCTTTGGTCGAAATCTTTAGAGTCATTTCGCCTTCCTTTCTTTATCATGTATCAGCATGTTATCTGACTTGCTCAGCCGTTTGAACAGACGCCAGGTATTGATTCCCTGGGCATAGGAATGTGAGACCTCATCCATCAGCGATTGGATGATCGCCAGGCCATATCCACCTTCGGCGAATTCTTCAGGATTTGGCATTTGTATTGCGTTGAAATTCACATCAGCGGGATACCCGGTATCTTTTGTCTCGATCATGACCTGACTTGGACTGCAGCGGAGAGTCACTGTAATTTGCCCGCCCTCATGCTCTGCATAGGCATGGTCAACCAAGTTGGTGAGAAGCTCCTGCAATGCCAGTTCACACAAGTTGATGTTCCCTATTGAAATATTTCTGCCGATCATTATGGTGCGAAGCTGTTCACAGGGGATACGAATATCTTTGTAGTTGGCCTTAACAGTAATTGTTTTTTTCGTCATGGTGGTTGTCTCGTCTTTTAGATTAGATTTAACGATCACAATCGTGCGGTCATCATCTTGTGGATGGGTATTACAAAAGGCATTCACGTCGGCAAGCAAGGCTTCGGCGATCTGCCTGGCTGAAAGATTGCGAGAGGCGCCCAAGACCGCCTTCATACGTTCATACCCATACATCTCTCCAGCAGGGTTACGTGACTCAGGGAAACCGTCGGTGGCGGCGATGAAAAGATCGCCCGCCGAAAGGTCAATGGTCTGTGTGGAAAATTGCACAGCATCCAAAATCCCCACAGGTATATCCTGGGCTTCAAGCAAAACAGGTTCTCCATGGAAGGGTACGTAATAAATCGGGCTCTGACCGGCATTACTAAAATGCATCTTGCAGTTCATACAGTCAACCATACCCAACATCACCGTGGTAAACATGCCCACGTTGGAAAAATCCGCCGCCATGTCATGATTAAGGCGATCCAAAACCTGATGTGGATACTCGAATGGCATGTTACGCGAAGCCGCCTTGATGATCGTATGCGCCATGCTCATCAATAATGCAGCAGGCATGCCTTTGCCTGTTACATCACCCAGGGCAAAGACCAGCGAATGCTCCGAACGATCGATCACGTCAAAGAAATCACCGCCCACTTCAAACGCAGGGCTGGAGGTGGCATAGACATCCAATCCTTCGATTTGCGGAATGCTCTGCGGCAGAATGGCGGTTTGCACCTGGCGGGCAATATCCATTTCGGTTTCGAGGCGGGCGCGCTCCAGTGATTCCTTGTGGAGAAGCGCATTTTCCAATTGCGCGCCAATATGCCCTGCAATGGCCTTCGCCAACTTGACGTCAGGCATACTAAAGTTTCCGCTCTTATTGAATAGCCCCACTGCAGCAGAGATCTCCTCACGTACAGGCAGGGTTACCATCATTACATTTTTCATATTGGCAGGCAGGGTTTCAGAATCTTTGAAGATGTGACGGTTGGGGTCGCGCAAATACAAGGTCGCCGCTGCCTCTGCATGAGCCGGGTGCAGTGGGTTTTCCGAAACCTGATGGATAATGGTCTGTTTGCCCTTTTCTCTTAACACCACAAAGCCGCCGTCCACGTCCATCAAATGCTTGGATTGTTGAATCAGCAAATCCAGCAGTTTGGGCATATCCAACGTGCGGCGCGTGGCTTGCGTCAGCTCGTATAATGCCACAAGCCGATCCTGAGTTTCCACCAACGCAGCAGTAAGGTTATCCAGATCAGCATCGGATGCGAGCAGGTTGCCAAAAACATCCAGCATGGATTCTGCCGTTGGCACCCAGCGCGCATCGGTAACGCCAAAAATATGCAGGGACAACCCTGAGCCAAGCGATGTAACTGCGATGGATGGCTCAAGGCTGGATTTCGAATCCGGGCAGCCGATCAGAACTTCATTTCCCTTTCGCAACTGCACGCACTTCGCACCCACCCGCATCCAGCCCGATGCCAGTGATTTAAAACTCTCACGGTGTTTATCAGTGATCGCAGGAAACACTAGAATCCTTTCGCAGCGTCTTCCTCAGTGGCGAAAATATCAAAGGCTTTATCCAGCCGCGTCAACTCAAAAATGACGCGCACCGGCTGCTGCAAAGAACAGATGTGCAAATCGCCATTCTTCTCACGGCAAAGTTTGAGTCCTCGCACCAATGTTGAAAGCGCCGTCGAGTCGACGAAGTTCACACCTTCCAAACTGACAATGATCTTCACATTGCCTGCCTTGGTCTGCTCTGCCAGCCAGGTATTGACAGGCTCCACTTCATGCGCATCAAAGCGGCCTTTGAGTTGTAGAACGGGAAAATTACTACGGGATGATTTGATGATTTCCATAAGTCTCCTTGGGGTTGACGATTTCCTTTACAGTTGACAGTCACCCGAAATTATTTTTTCTTCAACAATTCTTCAAAATGGATCAAATACCAATCCACCACTTCGGTGATGGGCAAGCCATTAGCGGCCGTGTAATTTCGCAGGCCAATTTCCTTTTGGCGCTCAGGATAATCGATCACCTTTGCAATCGAATCCGCCAAACTCTTTGCACTGGTAGGCTCAAAAAATTCGGCGTCATAGCCTTCTTCCAACACCAGCTCGGCAAAGTCACCCAAATTCGGCAACACAACCGCTTTGCCAAAGCCACCTGCCTGGTGCAGCACACCGGAACTGCCCGTTGTAGACGTGTAAGGGAATGCCACCACCCACGCCTCACCAAAAATGCGCGGAACATCCGTCTCTGCCACATAGCCGGTATATTCCACATTTGGCACGTGGGCATATTTATCGCGCACCCCCTGCAAGTAACCAGCCGCATTGGGGCTGTCCGTTCCGGCAATCACCAGGCGCATCTCCGGATGCTTCTTCAATAATTCGGCATGCGCCTCCACCAACAGGTCAACAGTTTTATACGTGCCAAACTTTCCAAA
>DAOQPR010000051.1:0-11962 GCA_035333265.1 Anaerolineales bacterium | reverse complement strand
ACTCATAAGCCCTTGGTCGGGAGTTCAAATCTCCCCCTCGGCACTAAGAAACCCGCTTAAAGCGGGTTTTTGTTTTTCATAGCACAATCAAAAAGGAGTAGAATGAAAGTACTGTAGCCTTCGTCGATTTCAAAAGCGAGAGTGGGTATGAAACCCTCTGTAAGAGTTCTGATTGTCCTTTGCATATTGGGGGTAGTAAATTTATTTTGTTCCACGCCCATTCCACCTACCATAACCCCAACGCCTCCCACCGCCACATTAACATTCACATCCACCCCACCCCATACCAAAACACCTACTCCAACCGAACTTCCAAGCCGATCGTTTTATGTCAGCACAACAGGCAGCGATGAAAATTCAGGTTCGCAGAATAGCCCATGGCGGACGATTCAAAAAGCGGTGAATTCAGTGAGTTCCGGCGACACGA
Source organism: Anaerolineales bacterium (assembly GCA_035333265.1). Lineage (GTDB taxonomy): Bacteria > Chloroflexota > Anaerolineae > Anaerolineales > Villigracilaceae > Villigracilis. Next base: position 11,535 of record DAOQPR010000051.1, on the reverse strand, counting down.
TCTTCATCCGGGCAGGGACATACAACGAGAGCGTTCGCCTCCATACCTCCGGGGAAGCTGATCGGACCATCAAGCTGACGAGTTACCCGGGTGAGACCGTTCTCATCAATGGCGGCAGCAGTATGGCGCTTTACACACAAGGTTCGGTTGGGTATTGGACAATCGAAGGACTGCGGTTCCAGAGCGCCAATGTCCATGCCCTAAGATTCGGCTGGTTCCACGAGGCAATTACGCATGACATCACCTTGAGAAATAATTTCATTAACGGCGCCGTATTTACCGTGGGCAATAACCAAGTATTCGAGAATAATGAAATGGATGGCACAGGTTATACCGCCTCCGGCGGGTATGGAGGCATCAACGACTCTCATGGCGGATTAGGCGACCAAGCTACGCATCACAATATTTATCGCAACAATTACATTCACGATTTTACGAATTACAACGCCAGGGGAATTTGGACCCAGGGCCGAACGCACGACAATCGCATCGAAGGCAACCGGGTGGAGAATATTTGGACATCCGGCCTGGGCCAATGCATCGACCTGGATGCCGGGGAAAGCGGCCTCGTTCAATGGCGGCAGACGGTTCAGAACAACACCGTAAAAGATTGCAGTTATGTGGGGATCCAGGTAGAAAATGTATTCGAGAGTATTGTAGAGAACAACCTGGTAAAGGCAGAAAAAGGCGGGAGTGCAGGCATGATCCTGATCAATTACGATGCAAGCATCGGCTGCGGCGTGGGTGGGGAAAACAATCAATACGGCGACACGAACGGCGATAACAGCTGTAAAGGAGATCAGACTCACAATTTGATCCGTCAAAACATCATTACCAAAAAGAGCGCCTGGGGTTGGGGCTATGGAGGGATTGTTAATTGGGGTGCAGGCGGTGTCAGTATTTTAGGCAATACCATTTATGCATCCAACTCAGCCGGGAATGCTGCCATCAATTTTCAATCTTCGGCAGCAGAGACCAGCCAGTCTGTGATTCAAAATAATATCCTGTATAACGGAAATGGAACCGCGATCTGCGCGATCAGTTTCGATTCGTTCACCCAGGATAGCCATAATTTGTTGTATAAGACAAATAGCGATCTTGTGTATGGCAGAGGCTATGGCTGTTCCGAGACTTATTCGCTGGCAGACTATCAAACAAATACAGGCAAAGGACAAAACTCCATTCAGGCTGACCCGCTCTTTATAAGCATGGAAGATTTTGACCTGCACTTACAAGCCGCAAGCCCCGCCATTGATAGCGGCATGGACATCGGTCTCGCTTTGGATTTTGATGGGAATCCGCGCCCCCAGGGAGCCGGTTACGATATGGGTGCGTACGAAAAGTAACCTGAGTTGATGTCAGACAGTTTTCATCGTTCCAAGGCAATTCGCAGGGTTAAGAGAGGCGATTCGAATCAGGTCATCTTCTGGGCAGGTTGAAATCATCCGCAACGCATTCAGAAAACGCAGCCAGGCTTTCCAGATGGGAACATAAAAAGCGTCCGAGCCAAAAAGCAGACGGCTGCGATCCGTTCTTTCAATTACAAGGCGTAAAAGCGGCGATGACAAGTTCGCGGTGTTCGCCATCAGGTTGGGATGCTTTTGAAATAACGCATCCAATATGGAAAGCGCTTCACGCGCCTCATCCTCCGCCAGATCATGGCAGCCAGCGTGGGCAAAGATTACGGGTGCAGTGGACAAGCCCCAGTTTATGGTTTTGAGGCGGGAGAGCATTCCGAATTCTGATTCACCCCGAGGCATCAAAACAGACGTGCGGCCCGTGTGAATGATAAGCGGCAATCCCAATTCCCCTGCCGCTTCCAGCGTGGATTCGATCAGCTCACGGCCGGTCGAATCGAGCGGGTCAATTCCCGTCAGGTTTGGATGAAGTTTGATGGCGCGAGTCCCATAATGATCGCGAGCCATGCGAAAGAATTCAAACAATTCATTCGCTGAAAGGCCCAATGGAAAAGGGCAACCGATGAGAAGTTGGTCATCCGTTGAAAATGTATGGGCAGTTGCTTCCAGCATGGACATGGCAAGGCCAACTGTGCGCGTCACGGGAAGGATCAATGCATTAGTCAAACCTGCCGCCTGCAATTGATCGTAAACCACCTTGGGACCGGTATGGGTATATTTGAGTCGCGAGGCTAAAAGGAAGGCACGCCCGGTACCAGAATTGATCTCGATATCGCTTGAATCCTGGTCGAAACTTTTTTCCAGAATGGGCGGATGATAAACCGAGCCAGGTTTGGAAAGCAAGCCGTCAAATTTTTCGTTCTTTTGGTAAACAAGGTCTCCCGTTAGAACTTCAAAAGGATGAATGTGAGCATCCCATAAAGGATGACCATGGCTAACCTCCTGAGCCCATTCCAGGAGCCGATGAGACTCAATGAGCCGGGACATCTGTCAATCCTTTCATCAATGAATCATGTTTCAGCAATTCATCACGCGCAACCTTGCCCCGGTCATTTCGCGGTAGGGCGTCGATCTGGATCAAACGTCTGGGGATCATGTAATGCGGGATTCGTGAGGCTAGGAATTTCGAAAGCAGGCCGGGGTCGATTTTCATATCAGCTTCGAAAAAAGCCACCAGTTCGGGCAGACCAGTTTCAGGTCCGGAAAGAAGCGAAACGGCATCCCGCACCAGGGGATGCGCCAGGAGATTCGTCTCGATCTCGGCCAGTTCGATGCGATAGCCCATCCATTTTATTTGGTGATCCTTTCGGCCAATGAAAACATATTCACCCTCTTCATTTTGCCGGACGAGGTCACCCGTGTGATAGATGCGTTCGCCAAGTTCGGGGTATTCGGGCGGCGGCGATGTGAAATGCCTTTTGGTCTTTTGTGGGTCGTTGAGGTATCCCTTTGCCAAGCCTGGTCCCGCTATACACAACTCACCCACCTCACCGGTCACGGGCGCACCATCATCGTTCAAGATCACAACCTTGGCATTCTTGCATGGGCGGCCAATGGGAATGGGAGCATTCTCGGAAACATGTTTTACGTGATGACAAAGCGAAACGCCCGTGGCTTCGGTGGGCCCATATCCATTATAAAAACTCTTTTCTGGAAAAGTCTGCATCCAATGATTAAGATATTGAGGCGCAAGCGGTTCGCCTGCAAAAATAACGGTGCGCAAATGCGGCATTCGTCCGGCATGAAGGACTCCAGCACGAGACATATACATCAATAAAGATGAAACTCCCTTCCAGAGGGTGACCTGTTCGGCTTCCATGAATTTGACAAGTTTTTCCGGGAAGAGTAGAAGTTCCTGTGTAGCCAGGCAAAGTGTTGCCCCTGAAAGAAGTGAGCAAAAAATATCGAATGTAGACATATCAAAATAAAATGGAGCCGTACACAGGATTCGATCCTGCGCTGTGATCCCAAAATATTTGATGCCCCATTCGAAATAATCCCGGACGTTATCGTGTGTGATCACAACGCCTTTTGGAGCGCCAGTGGAGCCAGATGTATAAAGGATGTGAGCCGCATCGTCTGGCGTTCCTTTTGATGGGATGATGCCGGATGAAGCCATGACTTCTTCAAGGAAATATACATTGTTCTCGAAGCGCCCCTGTCCCTTGCACGGACAAAGGCAAATGATGGGGCAATGCAGTCCCATTTCTTTTGTGCGCGCCAAGGTTTCAGGGAGGGTGGCAGCATGGCAGATAAAGGCGGCTGGAGCGGCATCTTCTACAATACGACGCCAGCGTTCCGGGGGCGTTTTCATGTCGAGGGGCACATAAGCTGCTCCAGATTTCAAAATACCCATTGAGGCTGTGATGCAATCCAGACTTCGTTTCATGAAGTAGACAACGCGTTCGCCGCGTGTTGCACCGACTTCGCTCAAAAACGATCCAAGATGATCGGATGTGGAAGCAAGCGTCCAAAAGGTAAGACGTGATTGTCCATCGGTAATGGCGGTCTTATCGGGAAATTTTTCCGCAATGGCATCAAGATAATGTTGTAACTGCATGAGGTTTCAACCCAGCCAGACGGGCAATAATATTGGCCTGCATTTCAGATGTTCCAGAATAAATGGTGGAAGCGATGCTATCGCGCAGTTCACGTTCCACTTCGGATTCCGTCATATAGCCATACCCGCCGCGAATTTGTACGGCATCCAGACAGGCTTGCTTGAGGCTCTCGCTAATGAAGAGCTTGGCCACACTGGTCTCCAGGGCAGCGTGCTTTTTTGAATCCTTTAGTGCGGCGGCATGATACAGGGCCAGCCTGCCCAACTCTGCATTCATCTTCATCGTTGCGATCTTATGAGAAACTGCCTGATAACTCCCGATCGAACTACCAAAGGCTTCACGTTCCTGGGCATAGCGAACCGTCTCTTCCAACACACGTTCCAATTCGCCCAAGAGAACCGCCGGTATCAGAATTCGTTCCCATTCCATCCCCTCATTGAAGAGGATCGCTCCCTGACCCTCACGTCCGATCAGTCTATCGGTCGGAACATAACAATCCGTCAGGAACAACTCGCCATTCATCAAAGTACGCAAACCCATTTTTTCGATGGGCTTGCCCTGTTTGAACCCCGCATCTCCAACCGAGACCAGGAAACAAGAAAAACCTCCTAAAGTCTTTCTGCCGGGGTCGGTTACTGCAAAGACCAAAACACGATCAGCAATGGGGCCGTTGCTGATCATGGTCTTTGAGCCGTTCAACACATAGCCATCCGGCTTCTTGAGCGCCGTCGTGCGCATGGCCAGGGCATCCGAACCTGAGCCGGGTTCGGTAATAGCCTGGGCATAGATCAATTTGCCTGATGCAATATCCGGCAGCAATTGTGCGGCCTGCTCACGGCTGGCAAAAAGATTGAGCATGATGCCGCACAACACCTGGGTACATAGAGAATGCACCAACCCGGAATCCTTGCAGGCATAGCCCAACGCATGAAAGATTGAAACCGTTGTCGTGAAGTCAAAACCGTCCCCGCCGAATGATTCAGGAAACGGCGCAGCAAGGATGCGCATCTCTGCACAGCGATTCCAAAGATTGAGTGGAAAGATTCCCGCCTTGTCGCGTTCGGTCACATCAGCATTCAATTCGCGTTGGGCGAACGAAATGATCGTCTTGCGAATCTCGGATTGTTCTTTCGTAAGAGTTAATTCCACTGCAGCCTCCTATGCCTTTCGACGTTCGACCAACGCCGTGATCGCAGCAATGGATGAGAAATTTTCAGGCAACAGCTCATCACCGGGAATCTCAATTGAGAACTCCCCTTCCACAAAAGACAGCAGGGTCATGATACCCAGAGAGTCAATAATGCCCGATTCGATCAGCGGCTCATCGTTGCCTACAAGGGCGCCAGATGGGTTGTGCATGATCTCTTTTGTGATGAAATCCCGAATAACATCGTTTGTCGTCATAATCGATGGTCTCCTTTGCATATCTCTTCGCTCAATTAAATAATCCGCTTCGCACTGCGCCGAGGGCTGCTTCAGATCCGACAGCCTTCCCTACCCAACTGGCTGGCCCTGTGAGGTCTTCCTGGAATGGCCGATATCCGAAACATCCTCTGCTTTCATGAAAAACAAAAACCGGCTTACCTGACGTTTGGGCAACTCCTTGAACTTCATAATGCGGTGCATCCACAACGCAGGCAGGTTATCATCCCAATAAAATCCATAGATCTTATTGCAGCCCTCCGAACGTAAAAGGTCATGCAAAGAACGGTGAAAGGGAGCCGCAAGATTCTCGCCCCGATGCTCCGGCAAAATATACATATCGAATGCATACGCCTCCCCCGCTCGCGGAGTGATGCCCAACATTTCCAGATCTGCATGTTGGATCAGGGTATCCTCCATGGGTGGAGTTACACACCACACATCTCCCACAACCTGACCATGCATAGTCAGTGCAAACCCGCGCCAGCCCTTCTTCAAATTTCGAGAAGCCTTAATGCTGCGGCTGCCAGGCAAAAAATACAACATGCCATCCCGCAGGTATTCCTCTCGAATCTCGACGAATGCATAGTTGTAATCTCTCAAGAACCTGGCAGGTGATGGGGCGACCACCCTTAATTCCATTTCCACTGGAGTGGCCTTTCTCTTCCAAAAGAAGCGCTGGCGTAACACATTCTTTACCCCGCCTTCTACGAACGCTTCGCGGGTCTGATACCAGGCCACCAACAGATTTTCAAATACAAGAGAAAGTTTGTTCATTATGCTCACCTCAACGACAGATCTCAAGCGCTTCCCCATTTAATCTGGCCCGCGCCAATGGAAATGACATTCCATTGCCGTCCGCCATTCCGTTCATCCGCCCACGCCACCAGGGCGCAACATCCTTTGGAAGCGCATGCCAATGTTCCTTATCTTCTTTCATCGTCTGCAGAAAATCCCTGTAGATTTCACGGTTATTCCCATGGCCGGAATAATCAGGGTGGACGATCAGCAGGGCCATACCGTGATATTCCTTGATGACCTGCAATTTCTCCATCCATATTTTTGGAGAAGTCTCACCCAGGATGTTGAACAACGTCGAATCCTGCGGCAGGGTATAGGGTAATTCCATGAAGCGACCGATGACAAACGGCCACAGGCTCATCACCCCACCCGGCATTGGCTCGAAGGGATCGGTGTCAAAAAAGGAAAGGTCGTATTCCATCTCCAATTCCTGCATCCATTCCGGGTTGCGCATCGTCAATGGAGAGCGAAATCCCTGCGCCTGAAAATCGCGTAGATATTGATTGATACGCCCTACATATAGTTCAAAATGCTTATATGTATCGAATAACTTACTGTCGTGATGAAAACCATGCACCCCAACCTCAAAGCCGCGTTTCTGCAGATCACGGATCAGACCCCAATCCAGCGGATAAAGCTCCGGTACAAAGTTGAACATCGAACGAAAGCCCAGTTCCTCTTCCATATCTGCCAATACAGGGACCAGGCTTTGCCCCAGGCCCGTTTCGATATCATGCGTCAGCACAAAGGAATAGCGTTTGCCCTCCGGCCAGAAATATCGAAAGATGATCTCCTTATTACCAGAAAGTACCATCACCTGGCGAAGAATCTCCCACTGAAATTTCGCATACCGCAACTCGACCGGCCAGCCCAATGGAAAGGTCTTGTTCTTAACCTGGTTATACATTTTACGGATCTTGTTCTTCAACGGTGGCGGCAGGAATGGCTTGACCAGATAATACAACTGTCCCATCCGACCTATGGAATAATGCTCACTTCCAAATTGGCCCTCCCCCAGACTGTACTCCAACAATTGTTCCAGGCATCTGATGTCATCCGGCAGACCGAGCAGCCACAAAGAGCGTTCAATCGCTTGATCCCATATCTCTTGCGGCGGCTCAGGCTGGCATTGCCAAAAACATTGTGGAGAGTTGGAAGTCCATAAGGAAGTTGTCATAGAGATCACCCGAAAAATTTATAGAGGACTTCGCCGGTGAAACGACAAACCCACAGCGGCGACTTTTGAATAACCAGATGCGATAAGTCCATTAAACGCCCAGCTCGTGCATGTTGAAGTTTCGGCTTAAGACTTGCATAGCTCAATGGAAATTCTCTTGCCCCCCAACGACTCTTAAAGGTCCGCAGGCCCTGGTTCACCAGGTCGGTGCGGCCAAGGTCGAAACGGGTATAACCATTTGCACAACCCCATTCCATCGCACTCCACATCAGCAAATTATTGGGGCGAAATTTCAACCCGTCCGGACTGGAAGCGCCGTATTTGTATGTGAGAGTCTTTTGCCAGTGCAAAAAGACCGCGCCCGCAAGGCACTGTTCATCCTTATAAGCCAGCAAAATAAATCCCAAACCCAGATCGAACAACGATTTCAATTCCCTGAAAAACTTCCACGGCTGAATGGGAACACCCTGCTCGCGCCGCGTACGCAAATGCAACCGATAGAACGCTTCGATATGGCTCAACTCTCCCCCACTCACAATGCGAATGCCGCTTGCCCTTGCCAACCGAATATTGCGTCGGTGCATCTCATGAACGCGCCCAAAGACCGTCTCCACATCTGGAGATAATTCTGCTTCATGCAACACATGCTCCGAAAAAATATGCAGGCCGGGCACATCTGCATACTCTGCGCGCAATTCAACGTCGGAGATTTTTTCCTTCACAAGTTCGCCAACCAGATCATTGAGAGCGGCCTGATTCTCGAAAAGCGGCGAACAATAATCCGAGAACGGTAGCGAGACCCAGCGCCTGCCAGAGACCAGACTCGAAATCTCCATGAATGGAATCCCCGCCTCGATCTCTCCGCCGGAGCCTGTTCGGGCAAGGATGAAGGGTCGATACCCGTAACAGGTCTCAAGCAGACGCGCCCAGGCCGGGTGATGGAAAATGGATGCATCCATCTTCCCGCTGAGATACTTCATCCACTGCGGGTCATCTGGTTGTAAAACGTTAACTTGCGATCCATCGGCCATCATCAACCTCTATACGCACATGTTTCTTCTTATTGTTTTTCAATTCTCCTGAAGAATTCGAGCATAAAAATCCTCAAGCGTGCAGATCAAGGATTTCCAGTTATAGGCGGTCAACGCCGCCTTTCTTCCATTTGCACCCAACTCCCGGGCAAGTTCCGGCTTCTCCAACAATGTGAGAATTTTGCAGGCAAAATCTCCTGGGTCAGCCTCCGCCATCAAGCCGACATGGTGCTTATCGATCAAAGTCTTCACGTCCCCCACCGGGTTGGTGATGACCGGTCGCTCAAGGCTCATATAGATCCCGACTTTGTTTGGCCAGCGCCCAACGTTGTAAATCGTCTCCGGGAACGGCAAAAGGAAGATATTGGCGCTCCCCAACCACCAGGAAAGCTCCTCCTCTGGCACAAAACCCGTCAGTACAAGGTTTTCCCGCACGCCATGTTCCTGCGCCGTTTGAAGGACAGCCGGACTGGCCTTGCCAGTGATGATCAACTTCACATCCGGGAAATTTTTGGCAACAATGGCTAGAGAAGAAAAGACCAATTCCAAGTCGAGGTGTGAGTCGGCGCTGGCAAATCCCAGAACAGGCACATTCACGGGCAAGCCCACATGGACACGGCATTCCTCAATGGAGCGATTGACATATTCCTCAGGGATCACCCCGCCGGAGAGATAACAAATTCGGTCATGCGGAATTCCCAACCCTTCGGCGCGTTTTCCCAACGCCGTGCTGATGACCGTGGTGCCCACGCACTGCGGACGGAAATGCTCCTCGTAATACGTCTCCACTCCTCCAAACAACAGGCGATACCACTTCGGGCGCAGAATATCGACGATGCCGCCGCGCCCAAACCAGTCGTTCCAATCGGAGAACAGAGGCAAATGATGTTTGTGCGCATAATACAAGGCGGGGTGGATCGTGCCGGGGCGGGTCTCGAAGCAATGCACCAGGTCATATTTTTCCTTTTGCCCGTTCAGATAAATATAGCGATTCAACATCGACCAAAGATCCCAACCCGAGCGCAACTTTCCCCATAACAGGTCTGGCGATTCAACAACCTTGATTCCATCCCATTCTGTTTCCCTGATGCCGAACCTGTTCTCATCCGCGGTGGCAATAAGAGTTACCTTGTGTCCGCGTTCCACAAGATGGCGGCCAATGATCTGCGGCCTGCCGGTGGTGCGATAACGACGATGATGCGTAATCATCAAAATGTTCAAAGGTTTGTTTGTGTTCATCGTTTTTCTGAAATCAACTTCTGATAAATCTGGTCATAGGCAGATACCATTCGTTGAAGGTTGAAGGTATCGAGTACATACTGACGGGCTGATTCGCCGAGTTGTGTACGTAGTTGTTGGTTTGCGCAAAGTTCCGACATTGCGTCGGAAAGCGCCTGTACCGAGCCGGGCTGAATAAGCAAGCCCGTGTTTCGATCGCACAGCAATTCCCTTGCGCCGCCGACATCGGTAGCGATCAGAGCTTTGCCTGCGGACATCGCCTCCAGAATGCTTAGGGACAAACCTTCATTCAACGAAGGCTGTACATATATATCCATCGCCGCAAGCAGGTTGGGAATGTCGGCCCGGAAACCGGTCCAGATCACAGCCTGATCGATGCCGAGGTTCTTTGCTTGATTCTCCAAGTCGGCACGCTGGCTGCCTTCTCCGGCCAGCAGCAAGCGTGCTTCAGGATGAACTTTCAAAACGTTGACGAAAGCTGTCAGCAAAAGATCGAGCGATTTGACGGGCTCGATCCTGCCGGTGAAACCAAAGACCAAATGGTCAGGAGCAAGCCCGAGGTTGAGGCGGGAGGCGGGGCGTGCATCCGGCTGGTAAAACTGCTCGCATGGAATCGCGTTCTGCACGGTCGTCAAATTTCCATTCCAGCGTCCGGGCAGAGTCTTCACGTGGTCTTTGATGCTTTCGCTCACGGCCGCGATATGATCCGGCAGATAAAGCGAGAGCCGATCCAGCAATAGATAAGCAAAACCCCAACGCCTGTCCTGGCTGGTGAAGAGCAGATGTTTGGTAGCCAGGTGGCGCGGTCGGGATTTCATACCGAGGGTGGAACCGTAACATTCGAGGATGGTTCGCGGTGTGTGGGAATGAACGATGTCGATCTGCCATTCGTCCAAATAATTTCGCAACGCGCGCCTCGTGAGCGGACCTTGAGCCTGTTGCTGCAAAAAATGAACAGTCTCTGCGCCGAGGCTTTTTAGAATCGGTTCCATATAACCCGGTCCGCTGAGGCTGGCGACATGCCACACGTAACGGGAACAGCCCAAACTGCGAATGATGCGCTCCACAATGCGACTGATGCTGGAGTCGGCGAAGTCGTTCATCAAATGCAGGATGCGAATCGGTTCTGGCATGATATTCCTTGTTGTTAGGCGGTGCGGGCAAGATAAACCTTGCCATGCTTTTGAGAGAGGCCGTGCTGTAGGGCATGCTGCAAACGCCTTGCCGATGCAGCATAAGTCCAATCTTGTGCAGCGACTTGGGCTTTACTTCCCATCTGTGGCAGGTCATATCGTCTCTGCCAGGCTGCTTCAAGCGCCCTGAGCAAGCCATCCTGGTCAGACGTGTCAGCCCAGAACACATAATCGCCGTTTCCGATCACATCGGTGTGACAAGTGATCTTTGTCGCCAGGATCGGAAGCCCTGCACCCATGTATTCAAATAACTTGATCGGGCTGGAGACGCGGTATTTTTCTTCATCAGGAAATGGAAGTACGCCGATATGGGCTTTCGCCAGAACATCGGGAATCTGCCCGTGCGGAACCGGCTCACAGACTTGAATCATGCCGTTCGTCTGGCCTGCAAATGTTTGCAGATCCTGTTTTTCAGAGCCATCTCCAACCATCAAAAAGGAGAAGTTCATCCCACGTTGGTTTGCCTCCAGAATGGCCTTGCAAAAGGTCATCAGGTTGCGCTCGTAATTCAATGTGCCAATATAAATGACCTTTAACGGAGTATCGGTCGCGGGCCAATCACGATGCTGCCATGTGGCTGCAAATTTTTCCAAGTTCACCCCGGATGGCCATACCCCTAAAAGTTTATTGGAAGGAATATGCAGAAGATCCGCCATGTGCTGGGTGATAACCGTCTGGCCGTCAGACAGGCGG
>DAOQPR010000050.1:7772-12007 GCA_035333265.1 Anaerolineales bacterium | reverse complement strand
CGAAGGTCATCCATCCACGCATGGAGCGGTGCATGAATACATCCATCCATTCGCGTAAGGATTCTTTTAATTGGACTGGGGTTGTCATATTTAAGCCTTCTTTTTAGTTAAGCGGGCTTAACTTTATGCTTTAGTTAAGTTTTGGTCAAGGGGGGATGCGTTAGAGAAGTATTAGAGAATTAAAACGACGAGGTCGCCCTCTGAAGGCGACCTCGTCAACTCTCTCCTACCAATAAAATATTTCCAATTAACGCAAGGCAGGGGGTTGCACAATTAGCCAACCATACTATCCCAGCGTTTTGGTGAGACCGTGCTCGGTGCAGATCGCACGGCATTTTGCAAGGTATTCCCGCGCCATATATTCATCCCCTTGTTTGGAATAGAGATAAGACAGGTCGCGCCAGCCTTCGGCGATGCCATCCCAATATTGGAGGTTGGTGTCAATGCGGATGTGATCTTCAATATAGACTTTGGCTTCCTCATATTTTTCCTCCGCCATGAAAAAATATCCCATAAAAAGCGACACCCGCGAGATGAAGAACAAGTCACCCAAATCTTTGAAGAGCAACAGGCTTTTTTGAAAAAAGTCAAAGGCTTCCTTGGTGTGTTTGAGATTATCTTCTACGAGCCCAAGGTGAAAGGTGCTGAGCGCAAGCCCCCAGACATATTGCTGTTTTTCAGAAAGACTCAATCCTTGTTCGCATAAAATCCGCGCGCGGTCAAAGTCGCGGTCTTGGAACGTAACCAGCAGCGCCAGCCAGTTATTTGCTTCCGCCAGTGTTATATCGCCATGTGCGCCGAGGGTGGTCATTAGGGCGCGGCTTTCTTCCAGCATGGTTCGCGCTTCTTCAAAGGTTTCCTGCGTCCAAAAATAACGCCCAGTGTGATTCAATATCCGCGCATACCATAATGGATACTTCTCCACATCGGGCAGGGTGCGGATTTTAGTCAGCCAGTCGTACGCTTCGCGATAATGCGCCTGCAACTCCCAATGCCAGCCGAGGTTGGATAAAAGCCGGAGCGCGAATTCGGTTTGTTGACTCGCCACGCTCCAGCCCAATGCCGCACGGAGATTATCCTGCTCCCGCTCCACCCGCCTCGCGGACTCGACCTGGCTTGGTCCCCGGATTTCAGCATTTTCCTGCGCTGAAAACTCCACGAACCAGTTCAAGTGCGCGTCCTTTGCGGCTGCTTCATCCCCCGACGTTTTCAACTGAGAAGATGCAAATTGCTGAATGGTCGCAAGCATTGTAAAACGGATGTTTCCATCGGTATCTGCAACACGTTGCAGCATACTTTTATCTGCCAGCGACATAACCAGATCGGTGACGGATTTTTCCTTGAAATGCTGTGCAAAGACCATCTCGGCTGTTGACAATGTAAAACCGCCCGAAAAGACCGAGAGATATTGAAAGAGTTTTTGTTCGTCCTGCGGCATGGAGTGATATGTCCAGCCGATGGTATTGAAAAGGGTCTTTTGCCTTGCCGGAACAGCCCGCATTCCATCGGCAGAGAGGATGAAGGAATCATTCATGCGTTCCAGCAGGGTTTGCGGCGACATGAGCCGGATGCGAGTGGCGATCAGTTCGATGGCGAGCGGCAGCCCGTCCAATTGCTGGCAGATGGCAATGACCGCGCCCAGATTCTCGGCGCTCAATGTGAAATCAGCGCGGACGGCGCGGGCGCGTTCAGCAAATAATTTGAGGGCAGAGAATTCGGCGGAGGAGGAGATGTCAATTGTGGTGTTGGGCAGGTTGAGAGTGGGAATGGTGTACAGCCATTCGCCGGGGATGCGGAAAGATTCACGGCTGGTGGCAAGGATGGTGAGGTTGGGGCAGGCCGAAAGGAGTCTAGAGGCGAACAAGGCGGCGTCTTCGATCAGATGCTCGCAGTTATCCAACAGGAGCAGGAGGCGGCGTTCACCTATTCCATCTTCCAATTGTTGAATCCCAGACTGGGCCTTGGCTTCGACAAAGTCCAACGCTTGTAGAGTGGCGGCAGGGATAAGTCTTGGGTCGGTAAGTGGGGCCAGCGGCACAAAGTAAATACCGTCCACAAACTTAGGCAGGACATGGCGGGCGGTTTTGAGGCTGAGGCGTGTTTTGCCAATACCAGGAGGGCCAACAAGGGTGATGAGACGTGTCTCTGGATTTTCTAGGTAGGTGGTGAGGTCAGCGATCTCTTTCTCACGCCCGATAAATGAACTAAGGGAGGCTGGCAGGTTCGAGCGAGGTTGAGTCTGCGCCCACGGGCTGGCCGTTTTAACCTCTGGCGTAAAAGACCAATCTCCGCGAGCAAAACGTTGAAAGGCCGCTCGCTCCTTTGCAGGGATTTGGAAGATGTGCGCAAATCGTTCCGCGATCTGCTCGGAGGGACGCCGTTCTTCAGCCTCGATCTTACGCAGGGCGATCTCGGAACAACCTACCTGATTTGCTAATTGTTTTTGAGTTAACCCCATGGCTCCACGCTGTCGTTTCAACCACTCCCCAAAGGAAAGCTCGCTCATTCAAAATTTTCTCCGGGATGTATTACTGTTTGTATCGTTTAGCGATACCCAACCATCGCGCCATTCCTGTAAATTGAAGCATCAAATTGAGTATACACCAAGCACAATGTCAATGTTTCCGACATTCACTTTACTGAAAGGAATTTGAAAACCATGAAACGATATCGTGATTTTCTCCTGGGCGCCCTCATCGCGACACTTCTCTTTGCCTCTTTCTCCGTCGGGCGTGCCTCTGCTGCCTCAAGCGGATGCTTCACCGATACCAACGGTCACTGGGCAGAATCTTTCATTTGCTGGTTGAAAGACAATGGCATCTCCTCGGGTTATGCCGACGGCTCCTATCGCCCCGATAATTCCATCACCCGCGGCGAGATGGCTGTGATGCTGAAAAAGGTTAACGATGTCTCAAAAGGTTATAGTGACTCGAGTCTTATAGCCGCCAAAAACTATACCGACGCCTCTCTCAACAATGAAATCCAGATCACTCTCAGCCCTAAGGAATGGGAGATTGGTTTTTCTTTAACCCCGGGACTCCAAATAGATCACACTAATCCCATGATGGCAAGCATTACAAGTACAGAGACCGGTTTGGCAGATTTCAGTGCCACCACCCCCACATTACCAACATCAATCTATGGACACGTTCTGGCGCTTTCAAAAGTTGAAATTTGTTATAGAGCGTATCTTTATGCACAGATCCAACGCATCATGGTTCAAGTAACGGACTCATTCAGTTTGACTACGTACACCGATGATTCCTCGCTCCGCACTACTGCTGGTTGCGCTGTATATACCTATAGCCCTGCCATCCCCCTATCCGAAGGTAGCTATTTATCTTTCTTTATACGTACGAATTGGGGTTTGACCGTCGACACTATTGATCTGAAAAGAGTCATAATTTATTTACAGCCTCAATAACCCACCTTAAAATCCGAGCGGGTTCTGCTTTCGCAGAACCCGCTCAACTCTCTCCTACCAATAAGTACCAGTAAATGTAAGCAAATAATATGACAAACTGGATGAACTTTCAATAGTACTATGGGGTCAGGCCGGGGCAGCCGGTTTTTGGCGGGCCGTTGTAGGGAATGCCGAAGGCTTCGTAAACCGGCACACCGTCCCAATCAGCTTGCAGGGGCAGGCCCAGGGCAAGGGCAATGGTGGGAGCGGTGTCCATGATGTAGACCGGGGTTTGAAGGATGCCGGGGACCACGCGCGGTCCGCTGATGATCCAGGGGATGGTCATGTCTTCGGGGAAGTCTGTGCCGTGGGATGTGCCATGTCCGCCATGATCGGATGTGATGATGAAGAGGGTGTCGTCGAATATCTCGCGGCTTTTCATGACTTCGATGAATAAACCAAGGTTATCGTCATCTCGTTTGTAGGCGCGCAATTGCTGGTCCGACATCCAGCCGAATTCATGCCCGGCCAGGTCGCCATCGGGGAAGTGCATCAGCATCAGGCCGAAGCCCAGACGCAATTGCTCAATGGCCATGTTTTCCAGTGTGGTGATGTCCTTGATCCTATCGGTGGTGTCAATGAAGCCGAAGAAGTCGAGGCTGGCCGGTTCGGTGAGTTGACTCAATTTCTCCTTGCCTGCCACGATCACAGTGCGGTAGCCTGCCGCGTGGGCAATGTCGAAAATGTCTGTGCCAAGGGCATAACCGTTATAAGGAACATATTCATTCCAGCGGACGATGTGTTTTGCCGGGCAGGTTCCCACCACCATGGA
>DAOQPR010000050.1:0-7672 GCA_035333265.1 Anaerolineales bacterium | reverse complement strand
GTGGAAGTGGAGGCGGGTGCGGGGGCACAGGCACCCAATAAAGCAAACAAAAGAGCCAATAGCCAAAGGCGTCGAAATGTCATGTGGGGAATCTCAGTCACACATCACTTGCAAGGATTATCTTCATGGGTACGAATCTGTTCCTCGCCAAAAGCCTGATAAACAGGGATGCCCGCCCATTCTTCTTGCAGGGGCAGGCCCAAAGCATAGGCAGCCGTGGCGGCAGTATCCATGGTGTAAATGGGCAGGGTTAGTTGTTGAGGGATCACCCCGGGGCCGTAGAGGATCCAGGGAATCCGATAATCTTCGATGATAAGGCCGATGTGATTCTTATCGTGCCCGCCATGGTCGGCGGTGACCAGAATGAGGGTGGTGTCAAAAAGCCCGTTGTCCTTCAAGGCTTGAACGATCTGCCCCAACACTTCGTCGCCATCTCTTAGCACTTTGAATTGTTCACCGGACATCCAGCCATATTTATGTCCGCGATTATCAGCGCCCGCAAGGTGGATGAACATCAGGTCGAACCCGGCTTCGATCTGCGGGATGACGGCACGCGCAATGGCGGGCTCGCCATAGGCCACTTCAAAAACGTCCGTGGTTTCCGGCTCGGCCAGTTGACGAAGTTTATCCTTGCTCACGATCATGACTGTCTTCATGTCTGCCTCGTGTGCGAGGTCAAAAACATCCACGCCTTTGGAATAGCCCATATACATGAAATATTTATTGTAAATAACCCCATGATCTTCCATACACAGACCAGAGAGCATGGAAGCATGGCTGGGCGATGTGGCAGGATAGTCAATCGTCCGTGCGCTGAGAGGCGCGTATGCGCCGCCCTGCATAAGGGCCATCAAATTGGGCATTGGAGCCTGTTCAATGGCATCCGGCCGCATTCCATCATAGCTGATGATCATCACCCGTTTTATGCTGGCTTTGGATGGAGTAGGAGTAAAGTTGGGCGTGGATGTGGCAGCAGGTGTAAATGTGGGTGTGATGCTGGCTGTGGGTGAGGCCGTCTGGCTCGGCACGGCTGTTGGGATGGTAGGCGTGATGCTTGGCGTTTCGCTTGGAAAGATCATCACCGTGGGCGATGGACGCGGCGGCAGGGAACTTCCCCAAATATTGGGGATCGGCATACACCCCACAAGGACAAAGGCCATGACCAAAGCGAAAAGACGTTTCATACCGCCTGGGCCGTCGCCGTATAGATTTGTTCGAGCATTTTGGCAAATTCACCCGATGGGCGCGGTTTGAGAATTTCCTTGCGTTCATCACGAGTGAGGGAATGCATTAACAGATATTGCACGGCATATTTACGGAAGAGGCGCGAACCGTCTTCATCGCCGTAAAACTCGACACAACGTGCAAGATGTTTATGAATAAGTTCCTGCATCATTTGCGGTGTGACCTGGTCGCGGTCGATGCGCGAAAAGATCCACGGGTTGGAGATCGCTCCGCGCCCGATCATGACTCCGTCGACGCCTGCGTGTACTTTCAGGCGGTCGATGTCGGCGACGGTTTTTACGTCCCCACTGCCCAGCACGGGAATCTTCACCAGCGCTTTGACTTCGGCAATGGCATCCCAATCTGCATTCCCTGCATAGCGCTGTTCTTTTGTGCGGCCATGCACGGCAATGAGCGAGCCGCCTTCTTCTTCGACAATCCGGGCGATGAGTTTGTAGTTCTTATTGCGGTCCCAGCCCAGCCGGATCTTGCCGGTAACGGGAACTCGTAAATGCTTGATCAACTTACGAAAAGTTCGTGCAATTCGTAGTGGAGACGGCATCATCCCCACACCTGCGCCGCGGTCAGCAATGGTCTTGGCCGGACAGCCCATATTAAGGTCGATGACATCCGGGTTGAGTTCCTGGATCTTCAGCGCAGCCTTAAGGATCAACTCCGGGTCTTCGCCGTAGATTTGAAAGGTCATCGGGCGTTCGGCTTCCTTGAAAAACAGACGCTTGGCGGGTTCTTTTGAGCGGCTAAGGATCTTCTCCACTTTGACGAATTCGGTATAACTCATGGCCGAACCCAGCTCACGGCACAGCGAGCGGAAGGGCCAGTCGGAATACCCATCCATGGGCGCGAGGATGATATCGCCGTAGACGGGAATGCCGCGAATATGGAAATTAGGGGTCTTACTTTCGGTCATAGGTGCGGACAGTATAACAAAAAAGAAGACCCTAAAGGTCTTAAAGACCTTTAGGGTCTGGTGGCACCTACGCCGCCTGTTTCTTCCACAACTCCAAAAAGTGTTTGCGGAACTTATTTACCTTCGGCGCGACAACCGCCATGCAGTAAGGTTGATAGGGATTATTGGCGAAGTATTCCTGATGATAATCCTCCGCGATGTAGAAATCCTTGAGCGGCTCCACTTCAGTGACGATGGGCTGGTCCCAGACCTTTTGGGCGTTCAATTCGCGGATGGTCTGTTCGGCAATCTCCTTCTGCTCAGGTGTGTGGTAGTAAATACCTGAACGGTACTGTGTGCCTGTATCCGCGCCCTGGCGGTTGAGAGTGGTCGGGTCATGAATGACAAAGAAGATATTCAAGAGGTCGCGGAACGTGATGACTGACGGATCGAACTTGATCTGCACGACTTCAGCGTGGCCGGTATCTCCATTGCATACGGCGCGGTAACTGGGATTGGCAACATGTCCATTGGCATAGCCCGAATCCACGGAAAGCACGCCTTTGACCTCGTCATAAACCGCTTCCAAACACCAGAAGCATCCTCCTGCCAGAGTAATGGTCTCAAAATTTGTATTCATAATAAGTTCTCCTTTTTTCGATCTGATTACTAAAGTTGACAGGCCTGTCTATATCCTTTGACGCGGTGTAAAACAAAATTATTCTTAAGAAAGTATTACGATCTGGACGTACACAAAATCATTCGTTTCTTCGGCTTTTGACCGCCGACGGCAGACCGCGGTCGAATTTTAGAGGTCTTGTGTAAGTCCTGACTATTTTAAAAGCAAAAGCCGCCCAGCTGGGCGGCTTTTTAAGAATGGTTATCGCATTCCGGAGATCGTGATCAGGCCGCTGGTGACCTTTACATTCATTAATTGCAGGCCGGGTAATTGCTTCTCGATATTTTCGAGCATGAGTTGATTGATCCAGGACTCCATTTGGGAAACAAGCAAATCCGGGATGACCTGCTGCCCTACCTGAACAGATTCAATATTGAAATAAGGCTTTTTATTTTCGTCGATCCTGATCTCTCCCGTTACCAGAGCGGAGGTCGAATTATCCCCTTTATTGACCATGCCCCACAATTGGATGCTGCCATCGCGCAGATAAACTTGAACATCATTCAGGGGCAGGTCCGGGTTGTTTTTCATTTCCATGGCAAGCCAGGAAGTGATCTGCTGCTCAGTAATGGTAATGGAAGTCAGAATGCCGGGTTGGGGGACGGAGTTCTCAACCATGGCTTTCGCCTCCAGCCCAGCCTGATCGGACACGGTGATCGAATCGCCTGGCCGTTCAGGGGCTCCCTCCATGCCGTTTTCAGTATTGTCGATGGCAAAACCGAGCAAGGCGTCGACCAACGCCACATATTGAGGATATTTCTGGCTGACCTCGGCACGGGTTTTGGGAGCAACATCACCACTCAGGGAAGAACCATACATGGTTGGGGTTGCCACAACAAATGCTTGTGCCATTTTGGAACCAGGACTATTCAAAGCAATCACATACGTGGTGGTGCCAAACAACACAAAGAGGACGAGAACAACCAAAACACCGCGAAACACATTGCGATAGGGATTTGTATTGGGCCGGGATTTAAGTGTTTTTGGAAGGGGTAAAGTAGGGTTAATGGAAGCCCGTACACGTGTCAGCGCCAGTTTGGCTTCTTCATTCTTTGGGTTGATCTTGAGCACACGTTCGTAACACTCGACCTTGCGTTCTTTTTCCTCGACCACGCGTGCAAGGAGCATCCAGGTTGGCTCATCATCCGGGTGGAGCGCGAGAATCTCCGCGATATATTTCTTCGCAAGGTCGCGGTTTCCACGCTGGAAGTTGTAATCGGCTTGGGTTAAAAGTTCTTGCTTGTTCATAGGTTAAGACCTGACAGGTTTTCGAAACCTGTCAGGTCTGATGGAATTATAAGCTCGGTTCCGCCACAGGGTCGGACGTTTTTTCGAGCACGATCTCCCCGTCTTCATTAACGTTGACGTGAATATTATCGCCATCGACGAATTCACCTGAGAGCAATTTGTCGGAGAGTGGGTCTTCGACCTTCATCTGAATAACACGGCGCAACGGGCGCGCGCCAAACTCGGAGTCGTAGCCCTGTTCTGCCAGCGAGGTTAAGGCTTCGGTGGCAGCCAGCAGGTTCAGGTCATGGTCTTTGAGGCGTTCAGCGACTTTGTCCAGTTCGAGGGTAACGATCTGTTTGATGTCATCCTTGTTGAGCGAGCGGAAGATGACGACTGCATCGACACGGTTGATGAATTCAGGACGGAAGGCGCGCTTAAGCGATTCGCTTAACTTCTTGCGCATGTCTTCGTAGGAAAGCTTTTCCTCGGTGACTTCATCACGCTTCAACGCAAATCCGAGATTGGACTGACGCTTGATAACGTCTGCGCCAATGTTGGAGGTCATCACGATGATGGCATTACGGAAATCAACCTTGTGTCCCTTGGCGTCGCTGAGGTGACCCTCTTCCATAATTTGAAGCAGCATGTTGTGAACTTCGGGATGCGCTTTTTCGATCTCATCGAAGACAACAATGGAATACGGGCGGCGGCGCAGGGCTTCGGTCAGTTGACCCGCATCTTCATAGCCAACATATCCGGGAGGCGCGCCAACGAGGCGGGAAGCGGTGTGACGTTCCATGAACTCGGACATGTCGAGTTGAACAGCGGCTTCTTCACTGCCAAACATGAACTTGGCAAGCGCTTTCGTGAGTTCGGTTTTTCCCACACCAGTGGGGCCGAGGAACATGAACGAGCCAATCGGGCGTTTGGGATTCTTCAACCCGGCGCGGGCGCGGCGTACGGCACGCGAAATGGCAATGATGGCATCTTCCTGACCAATGATGGCCTTGCGGAGTTCATCCTCCATCTTGAGCAGGCGTTGTGACTCTTCTTCGGTGAGTTGCATCAGCGGAACACCCGTCCACATGGAGACAACTTCGGCAATATCATCAGCCGAGACGACGGGGCTTGTGGCACGGTCCCAGCCGGTGCGCAGGCGTTCGATCTGCGCGGAAAGATCCATTTCGCGCTCTTCCCATTCGCGCACATCTTCGGTATTGCCTTCTTCATTGGCAAGTGAACGATTCTGACGAGCCTGGCGCAACTGGCTGAATAAATCCTTGGCTTGTTTCGCAGCAGGGCTTTTATACATGCGTACACGTGAGGAGGACTCATCGATCAGGTCGATGGCCTTATCCGGCAGGAAGCGTTCGGTGACGTAACGCGTGGAAAGATGTGCAGCGGCTTCGAGCGCTTCGTCAGAAATAACGAGATGATGATGTTCTTCGTATGCACCGCGAATGCCCTTGAGGATTTGAATGGTCTCCTCTTCAGAAGGTTCATCCACCTGCACAGGCTGGAAGCGGCGTTCAAGCGCGGCATCCGATTCGATGTGCTTGCGGTATTCGTCAAGAGTCGTTGCACCGATGACCTGCAACTCACCGCGCGATAACGCAGGCTTGAGAATATTTGCAGCATCAACGGATGACCCTGCGGCTCCCGCCCCGACGAGCATGTGGACTTCATCTATGAAAAGAATCGCCCCTGATTGTTTCAACTCATCAATGATTCGCTTGAGGCGTTCCTCGAATTGACCGCGATACATGGTGCCCGCTACAAGCGAGCCGACATCCAATTGGAGCAGGCGCTTATTCATCAGCGGAGCAGGCACATCGCCGTCGATGATACGCTGGGCAAGTCCTTCCACAATGGCGGTCTTGCCAACACCGGGTTCACCGATGAGCGCCGGGTTGTTCTTGGTGCGGCGTGCCAGAATTTGAATGACTCGTTCGATCTCAAGCTGGCGGCCAATGACCGGGTCGAGTTTCTTTTCCTCGGCCTTGGAGGTCAGGTCGGTGGCAAGCTGATCGACGAGTGGGGTTTTGGGGTTGTTGCCTGCAGGGGCACTGCGGCCTGGTTGTGGGCCGGCAGGCGTCGCCGAGGAGGAAGAGGCGGACTCATTCAACACGCGGCGGGTTTGGCGGCGGATCTGATCCGGGGTTACACCGAGTCGCCGCAGGGCTTCCATTGCAGTGGATTCCACACGCACAAGACCGAGCAAAATATGCTCGGTTCCAATGTAGTGATGTCCAAGGCGGCGGGCCTCTTCCACGGCATATTCCAAAACCTGCTGGGTTTCGGGGGCAAGTTCGATGCGATTGGGGTCAAAGTTAACGGCAGAACTGCTGATGCGCTGGATTACCTCGCGCACACGATCTGACGACATGCCCAACTCGCGCAAGACACGCCCCGCCACGCCTCCTTCTTCATCCATTAATCCGAGGAGAAGGTGCTCGGTTCCGATACTATTCTGACGGGCGCGTTCTGCCTCCTGGTGGGCCAGGGTCAGGACTCGCCGTGCTCGCTGTGTAAATCTTTCCATGCCAGCCATAGTTTTTCTCCTAAATTCCTATTTGGGATTCTACCAAATGCAGGGAAAGTATGCGTAGGAAAAAGGTTAGAGTTTTCTTACGAGAATGTCCCAATTTTCCAAAAAACAGGATTTCCACAAGGGATTCCTGCTTTTCGGCGTCATTTAGGCTGGTTATCTTACACTGGAAAACTAGACAAAAGTATGGGTAACCGATCCTATCTTGCCAGGCCGCCCTCAAGATTGAGCAAAGGCCCAACAGCACATCGAGAGTCTCTTTCAGCTTCTGAGACAAGCAAATAAATACGGTTCATCAATTCTTCCGTCTCGGAATGAATATCTGAACTTGGGTTGGGGTGCCAGGCAGAGCCAAACCTCATATAGCTTTTGCCGCTGAATTGCCACGCGCCTGTCCGTTCACTTCCCTGCCAGTGAAAGCGAAGAGGCGTAAGAGAATGAGGCGGAACAAACAATCCAACCGGGATGATCGGCGCGCCGGTTTCAAGCGCCATGCGTACGGCTCCGGTCTTGGCAGGGATACGCGTGCCATACTCAACATCCCTGCCCTCAGGGAAAATGGCAATCGTGCCACCATCGCGCAATATGGAACAAGCTTGAACCACTGCTTCTCTGGCTTTCTCCGTTCCACGCTGGACAGGAATCTGGCCAGTTTGCTTTAACAACCAGCCGATGACCGGAATGGTAAAGGTCGCATTCTGTAAAAGAAAGTGTGGCGTGTCACTCAAAACAAAGGGGAGATAGAGCGGGTCACAACCGGGGGTGTGATTCATGGCAATGATCTTGGGGCCCACAGGCAGGTATTCAATTCCTTTGATATCGAAACTGCGGCGGCAGACCGTGAAATAAGATTTGAGGATCGCGCGTGAAAGTTGAACGGAAGTGAACATGGCCGCCTCCTACTCAATCTGAAAGTTGGGACGCACATGCCGAGCCACCACCCAGCCCAGGCAGACCAGCAGGATGGCAAGGCCGATGATGCCCCACGTTTGCAGGCTGAGCTGTGCTCCAAATGCGCCCGCCGCACTCGTGAACAGGCAGGCCATTCCGCGCCCGAGGGTGTTGGCAAGCGTAAAGCGGCGGG
>DAOQPR010000049.1:0-12333 GCA_035333265.1 Anaerolineales bacterium | reverse complement strand
ATATCGGACGCATCGCTCTCATAACGTTGGGCTTGTATCTCTTCTCTGCGCTTTTCTCCTACATCCAAGGCTGGATCATGGCGAATGTCTCAACCGATATCGCCTATCGCTTCCGCCGCGACCTCTCAGAGAAGATGAACCGCATGCCGCTGCGCTACTTTGATGGCACGACCCATGGCGAAGTGCTCTCGCGCATCACCAACGATGTCGATACGCTCAACCAAACCCTCAGCCAAAGCCTGACCCAGATCATCACCTCACTAGTGACTGTGGTTGGCGTGCTCATCATGATGTTCTCCATCAGCTGGCAGATGACTCTTGTGGCGCTGGTGGTCATTCCGCTTTCGATGGTGACCGTGATGCTGATCGTCAAGCAGTCACAGAAGTTCTTCAAACAACAGCAGGAATATCTCGGTCATGTCAACGGACATGTGGAAGAGATGTACGGCGGTCACATTGTGATGAAAGCCTTCAATGGCGAAGCCGAAAGCATCCAGAAGTTCGACCAGTCGAACAACACCTTGTACGACTCGGCGTGGAAGTCTCAATTCCTCTCCGGCTTGATGATGCCGATCATGATGTTCATCGGTAACCTCGGTTATGTGGCGGTTGCCATCCTCGGCGGGTATCTCGCTATTCGCGATGCCATTACCGTGGGTGATATTCAAGCCTTCATTCAATACATGCGCTCGTTCACCCAGCCCATCACGCAGTTGGCGAACATCTCGAACGTTCTCCAGCAAACTGCCGCCGCCGCGGAACGTGTCTTTGAATTCCTCGATGAAAAAGAGGAAGTGGAAGAGACCGCATCCCCCATCAAACTCGAAAGCGTGGAAGGACATGTGGAGTTCAAAGATGTCCACTTTGGCTACGACCCAGCGAAGCCGGTCATCAACGATTTCTCAGCGGAGGCAGAGCCCGGGCACAAGATCGCAATCGTCGGTCCGACCGGAGCCGGAAAGACCACCATGGTCAAGTTGCTGATGCGTTTCTATGACGTGGACAGCGGCAAGATCCTGATCGACGGTCAAGATATCCGCGACTTTACGCGCAAAGACCTGCGCAAGATGTTCGGTATGGTGTTGCAAGATACCTGGCTTTACAACGGCACCATTATGGAAAACATTCGCTACGGTCGCCCCGACGCGACCGATGAAGAAGTGATCGCTGCCGCGCAAATGGCGCATGTGGATCATTTCGTCCACACCCTGCCCGATGGCTACAACATGGTCTTGAACGAAGAGACCTCAAACATCTCTCAAGGCCAGATGCAGTTGCTCACCATTGCACGCGCCTTCCTTGCTGACCCGAAGATTCTGATCTTGGATGAAGCGACAAGTTCGGTCGATACCCGCACCGAAGTCCTCATTCAACGTGCGATGACCAACCTGATGAAGAACCGTACCTCGTTCGTGATCGCGCATCGCCTCTCCACCATCCGTGATGCTGACTTGATCCTCGTGATGAATCACGGCGATATTGTGGAGCAGGGCAGCCACAAGGAATTGCTTGCGAAGTATGGCTTCTATTACGAGTTGTATATGAGTCAGTTCAAGAAGAAGGAAGACGAAACGATCATAGTGAAATAGGCCATTGACCGCGGACGATAGACGGCAAAGCGCCGTCCACCGTCTGCGGTCTGCCGTCGTTTTGCAAAGGAATCACATGAGCGATACAACCTCGACCTCCTCCGAAGACAAACTCGATTTCAAACGTATCCTGCCCATCCTTGTGATCGTGCTTGTGGATCTGATGGGATTGTCAATCATCATCCCGCTTCTGCCTTTATACGCCGCCCGCTTCGGCGCGGAACCGATCGTGGTCGGCATTTTGCAAGCCACTTACCCGCTGATGCAGTTCATCGGCGCACCGATCTTAGGTCGGCTTTCAGATCGCTTTGGACGTAAGCCGGTCCTCATTGCCAGTCAGATCGGCACCTTGATCGGCTTCATCATGCTCGGTTTCGCCAATAGCATGTTGATTCTGTTCATCTCGCGCATCATTGATGGTCTCTCGGGCGCGAACATCTCCACAGCGCAAGCCGCCATCGCGGACAGCACCAACGAAAAGACGCGCACGCAAGGCTTGGGCTTGGTGGGTGCGGCATTCGGTGTGGGCTTTGTGTTGGGTCCTATCTTGGCATTCATCGTATTGGCTTCTTCTGGTCAGAATTATCAATACGTCGCATGGACAGCAGCGCTCTTCTCGCTCATTTCCATTTTATTGACCTTCTTCTGGTTCAAGGAAACCGTCGCCGATGCGGCTGACCCCGAAGCCTCACGCAAACGCCGTCCCTTCTCTGTGGGTGCGCTTCGTGAAGCCATGGCTCATCGCCCTGCCATTATGTTCCTTGTGATCGTGATGTTCTTCTATCAGATCGCTTTTGGTGGATACGAACAGCTCTTTTCCTTGTTCACCCTTAATCGCCTCGGCATGGATGCCCGTGATACTTCTGGTTTATTCATGTTGGCAGGCATTCTGATCATTGTGATCCAAGGCGGTTTGATCGGACGCTGGTCTCGCAAGAAAGGTGACCGTTGGTTGGCGTTGATGGGTATCGGTGCCTTAGCCATCGGCTTGATCGGCACGGCTCTGACTCCTGCCATGCCTGTTCCTTGGTACGACAAGGCTCGTGTCCTCGAAAGCCTCGCCGGGCAGGGTGAGTTCCGTGTTTCCATTCAAAGCATCAATGTCAGCTTGCCAGATGAAGCCGCTCGCGGCTGGTTTGGCATCATTTGGTTGATGGTTGCCAGTTTGCCCGCAGCGTTGGGAGGCGGCACGCTTCAACCTGCCATCAATAGTTTGATCACAAAAGCTTCAGATAAAAGTGAAGTGGGTGGAATGCTTGGACTGTCTGCTGCGGCATATAGTGCAGCAAATGCCATTGCGCCCCTATTCTATGGAGCTTTGTTCCAGTGGTTTGGTGCGCCTGTTCCGTTCTTTGCGGGCGGAGCGATCCTTTTGGCTTTGTTCTTCTTTGCGCCGAAAGTGATCAAGAACTGACAAGACACTGCATAATAAAAAACCGTAGTCCATGGACTACGGTTTTTTATTATTTATGGTCAGAATATTCAGCAATTTGGGTGTATCTTCTACAATGTCATCCGCTCCAAAATGTCTTAATTCAGGTTCTTCGCCAAACCCACAGAGCACACCCAAAGTTTGTGCGCCCGCTGCTTTACCAGCGCGGATATCCACGGTCGTATCGCCGATCATCAGGCAATTTTCTGGAGAAACATTCATTTTTTGGGCGGCAAGCAGAATGGGGTCTGGATATGGTTTGGTATGGACAGCTGATAGCCCGGTAACAACAACATCAAAATATTTGACGAGGTCATATTGCTCAAGAAAACGCATCGTCCCTTTTTCATCGCGGGCGCTGACGACCGCCATGGGATAATGTCCATACAATCGTTTGAGCATTTCATCCACGCCGGGGACGAGCAGGAATTTTTTATCGGAATGTTTTCGGCGTCGGTTTAGCCAGTCGATCACAGCGACCATTTCATCGTCCAGCCCGAGGCGGTCGGCCAGACCAAGCAGGGCATTGCCAGGTGCCTCCATCCACATCACCAGGCGGCGGGCGGTATGAGCCGGGTCTTTGAAGAGAAATTTTGGGATAAACCGGGAAACTTTTTGAGCGTAAAGATCATCCGTATCGCTAAGCGTACCATCCACATCGAAACATAATGCGTGTACTTTTTGGTGAACGATGGGCATGGATTAATTGTACCAAAGGGGCTATACTAGACACTGTATTTCTGAGAATTGGGTTTATGTCTGAAGACCGAAATCGTTCCCTGCTTGAATTACTTGTAAAGGTCAGTCGTGAAGTGGCTACGGCGCTTGACCTTCGTACTGTGCTACAACGTGTTTTATATGCCTCCATACAGTATGTTGGCGGTGAGCGTGGCAGTATTGTTGTGATGGACGATTTAGGCAAACCCGTGGATGCAACCATTGTCTATGGTCGTCAGTTCCACGATCATACGACACAGCAATTGAAAGAAACGGTGGAGCGCGGTCTGGCGGGGTGGGTGTTGCAAAATCGAAAGCCTGCCCTGGTGCCCGATACCAGCAAAGACCAGCGCTGGCTGCGCCGTGCTGATGATTCCATTGATAAAACAGGCGCCAAATCGGCGATCTGTGTGCCTCTTATGGCACGTGAACGGTTTGTAGGGGTGCTTACTCTGGTTCATTCCGTGCCCAACACCTTTAATGAAGATCATTTGGAATTGATGCAGGCCATTGCCGATCAGGCAAGTGTGGCTGTATTGAACGCTCGTCTGCATGGCGAAACTCAGCGGACGGCACGGATCATGTCTGCATTGGCAGAGGGGGCTGCGGCCTTCAATGCTTCGCTTGAGATGCAGGATGTGTTGCGCCGTATCCTTAACCAGACCATGCAGGCTCTGCAGGTTGAGACGGTTGCGCTGGCCATGATCGACCAAACCAATCAAGACCTGGTCTTTCAGGCCGCTGCTGGGAACAATTCAGGCGGCATACCGGGAACGCGCATTCCAAATGGCCAGGGAGCTGCAGGCAAAGTGGTATTGGATAAACAGGGCGGTGTGGTATCTACATTTGATGAGTTGGACAGACTGAACGGAGTCGAGATCCGGATTGCAGCGATTGCTCCGATCCAGGCGCACGGAAAGGTCATCGGGGTGTTGGAGGCGGTGAATCCCACCTCTGGCAGTTTTGACCCGGAGGCCATGGTCGTGATGAATGGGCTGGGCAGTCTCGCCGGGACGACGATCCAAAATGCAGTGTTGTTCCAACAGCTTCAGAAGGCACATCAACATTATCTTGAGTTATTTGAAGACAGCATTGACGCGATCCTGATCACAGATTGGGATGGCCGTGTGCTGGAGGCAAATCGTCAGGCTGCGGAATTAAGTGGATTCTCGTCGGATGATCTTCATACGATGAATATAGAAAAGATCCATGAAGTGAATTGGGGTAAGGCTGGGTTGAAGTTTGAATTGATCCGAAACGGTGTTTCCTGTAATTATGAGTCGAATTTACTGAGGCAGGATGGCACAACAACGCCGATCGATGTGTATGCTCGTCGTGTGGAATTTGACGATACAAATGTCATTCAATGGATATTGAGGGATATTACAGCCCGCAAAGACCTGGATGCTTTGCGGGATGATATGACTTCGATGATCTTTCACGATCTGCGTTCACCCCTGGGGAACATCGTTTCAAGTCTGGAAATGATGAGCGCTTTAATGCCCATGGATGATACGCTGACTTCCATGCTCAACATTGCCCGAAATTCGACAGGGCGTATTCAACGTCTTGTAAATTCCCTGCTGGATATCAACCGTCTCGAGTCTGGTCAGCAGATTGTGGATCAAAACTCCATTGACCCTGTTGCCCTTGTGCGCGAATCTTTACGCGATGTGGAACCTGCTGCATCGGCGCGTCAGCATATTGTTACCAACCGTGCTACAAGCGTGCTGCCTTTGATCTGGGTGGACGTGGATATGATCTATCGTGTCCTCATCAACCTATTGGAAAATGCCATCAAATTCACGCCAGTGGGCGGTCGTATTGACATTGGCGCTCAAACCAGTCAGGACGGTATGTTTGTCAAATTCTGGGTGCGCGATAATGGCCCTGGCATTCCTCCTGCAGAACGAGAACGCATCTTTGAAAAATTCACCCGTCTGCGAGGCAAGAACAGACCTGGCGGATTGGGTGTTGGGCTGGCGTTTTGCCGCCTTGCTGTGCATGGCCATGGCGGCGAGATCTGGATCGAAAGCGAAATAGGCACAGGCACTACGTTTTGGCTTACTCTGCCAGTGGCAACACGAAAAGCTTCTGGCCAACTCAAGCGGCAGACGGGTCGCCTGACCTTCAAACCGGATAAATAATTTTCAATTGAACTTCATAGTAGTATGACGATATCACCCTGCAGGTTACCTGCCGGGTGAGTGACTTCCACGAAAGGATTTGTGTTTATTAAGAACCACCATGCAGGAAATTACAAAAAACATTTACATTGAAGACCAGTTTCTTGGTGTTACCCTGGGTGTGATCGTTACCCCGCGCGGGTTGATTCAGATCGACGCCCCGCCTTCACCAGAGGATGCCCGTTCATGGCGGGCTTCTTTGATGAGTCTTGGCGGCGGAATTGAACGGGTGTTGGTCAATATGGACGCCCATCCCGACCGCACTCTTGGCGCTCGTTCAATGGATTGCACGGTCATTGCACACGAAAAGACAGCACTTATTTTCCGTACACGTCCAAGCACATTCAAAGCACAAGGAGAGGAAACCGGTGCAGATTGGGAAGCCATTCCTGGCCTTGGCAGTGTGCGCTGGGCTCCGCCAGAAATTTCATTTCTTGACCAGATGACTCTGCATTGGGCTGCGTCTCCGGTATTCCTCGAACATCGCCCCGGTCCTTCCAACGGCTCCATTTGGGTTCATTTGCCTGACGAGAAGGTCGTTTTTATTGGCGATACCGTTTTGAAAAATCAGCCGCCCTTCCTGGCCGGTTCTAGTCTGGCATCCTGGCTTGAGTCCATCGATCTTCTCATGGGCCCGGATTACAAAGGCTATACGTTCATCAGCAGCCGCGGTGGTGTGGTGAATGCGAGCACGATCAAGAATCAATATGATTTTCTTAAGCACGTCAAAGATAAACTGGACAAGTCCAAAACAAAAAAACCGAATCCTGCCGCAGTGGAAAAACTCATTGCCTCGTTGTTGACCTGGTTCAAAGCCCCGGCTGCCCGGCAAAAGCAATTTGCCCAGCGCCTGCGCTATGGCTTGCTGCATTACAACGTAAAACAGCATCACGTTCCCGGTAATATTCTCGAGGATTAATGACCGCTCCATTGCCCCTCCTCGAACTGTTTCGCGGTTCTGTAACCGAATCCACTCATTATGGCTCCATCGCAGTAGTGGGCTCGAACGGCACATTGATTTACTCTTATGGCGACCCTCATACGGTCGCTTTTTTACGTTCATCTGCCAAACCATTTCAAGCTTTACCCTTTGTGGAACAGGGCGGCGTTGAACATTACAACTACTCTCAGGCTGAACTTGCACTTTCATGTGCCTCGCATGAAACCGCGCAAATGCATCTTGATACAGTTCAAGCCATGCAGAAAAAGATCGGTATTGAAGAACGCCAATTGCAATGTGGCCCACACTTGCCAGGTGACCCGGCCAAACTGCGTGAGGTCATCAAGAACGATATTCTCCCCACCGCCAACTTCAATAACTGCTCCGGGAAACATACCACCATGCTGGCCTTTGCAAAGATGCGCGGCCTGCCTTTGCAAAACTACCTTGCTTTCGATCACCCCATCCAGCTCGATATTCGCCGCACTCTGGCCGAAATGTGCAGCATGGATGAAGAGAATATCGAACTCGGTACCGATGGCTGTTCCGCGCCAAACTTTGCCATTCCGCTTTTCAATGCTGCGCTTGGCATGGCCCGTATGGTCGACCCGCGTATCTTGTCAGCAGAACGCGCTGCGGCTTGTAAAAAGATCACAACCGCAATGGCTGCTCATTCCGAAATGGTGAGCGGGTATGGTGAATTCGATTGTGACCTGATGCGCGTCAGCCAGGGAAAGATCGTCACCAAACGCGGCGCCGAAGGATTCCAGATCATCGGACTGATGCCCGGCTTGATTCGCGAAGAGGGCGTCGGCATCGCCTTCAAAGTGACCGATGGCGACAAATCCTCCATGAACGACCATCTCGAAACCAGTACACGCGTCCGCCCGCCGGTGGCGCTGGAGATCCTGCGTCAGCTTGGCGCACTGAACGAATCGCAGATGAACGAACTTTCTAAATTTGGCCCACAAAAAATATTAAAGAATTACGCCGGTCTTGTCACTGGTAAACTGCGTCCTGCTTTTACGCTTGCATGAACGACCCGTTCCTTGACTCTCTTATTGTTTGGTTAAACCGGCCAGGTGTGATCGGCATTGCTCTGACCGGCAGTTATGCAAGGGGTGTGCAGAATCAATACAGCGATGTGGATGTGGACATCTTCGTCGCTGACCTGCCGGAAGAATCCTACACGCTTCAACTCTTTAACGGACGGTTGGTCAGCCTCAAATACCTTCGCCTCGCCGACGAATTGTCCGCCCTTACCAAACCCGAAAAGGCAGTGTGGGCTGCGCCTGGTTTGCGGCAGATGAAGATTCTGCTTGATGACAATGGAGAACTTATCAGCCTCAAACACTCTGCAGAAAATTTCAACTGGCACTCCCTGCAAGATGCCGCTGATAAGTATGCTGTAGAGCAGCTAATGGGGTGCGCGGAAGAAGCACAAAAGATCATGGGTGGATTGATGCAGGACGATGAATCGAAAGTTTTATATGCCTCCTGGGGTATGTTCAAGAACCTTTCCTTTGCCGCCGCCGTTCAGGCCGGATTGATGATCGAATCAGAAAACAAGATATTCTCCATAATGCAGGCCCATTTCAATCATCGCCCCGCCTGGGTGCGCGCTTTTCGCCTCTCCTTCGGCATGGATGTTCAAGAAGGCATTCCCGCCTACAAAACGCGCGGGCTGGCTTCGCTCGACCTGTACAAAGAGACTGCCCTGCTTTTCAAAGACATAATCAATAACAAACATCGCGAAGTGATCGAGAATACGCTGCGATTGCTCTCGGAATTCAACGAGTCTGCAAGTAGGTAAGTTACATAGTCATTCATATTATCTCTATAAATCCTTGTAGCTGTGGCAGGGGCTTAGCCCCTGCCACAGCGGAAACACTTTCTAAAAACTATTTCGGTCGACTACTTGGGTGAGTATTTTTTTTCGCCCATACTGAAACCATCGGGGTAAAATCATACGCATGACCGACATAAAACAACGCGCTCTGCAAATTCATAAAACCCTTTTGGAGTCTTTCGGTGAACCCATCTGGCGTAACCCATTGCCTGCCATCGATGAACTCGTCTCCACCATTCTTTCACAGAATACCAACGATGTAAATCGTGACCGCGCATTTGAAGCCTTGCGCGCCAAATTCCCCACCTGGGAAGCGGTCCGGGATGCACAAGAGAAGGATGTAGTTTCAGCCATCAAACCGGCCGGGCTGGCGAATCAAAAGGGACCGCGTATTCAACAGGTATTGCATGCCATTACCGAGGAACGCGGTTCGCTTGATCTGTCCTTTCTCGCAGAGATGACTGTGGAAGATGCGCGAAATTGGTTGACGAAGTTCAATGGCGTTGGCCCAAAGACAGCCGCCATTGTTTTATGCTTTTCGCTTAACATGCCTGCCTTCCCTGTGGATACCCATGTTTATCGCGTTACGGGTCGTATCGGTTTACGCCCCGAAAAGATGACTGTGGAGCAGGCGCACCCGCATCTTGAGGGGGCCTTCCCGCCGGAGACGTATTACGCGGCGCATTTGAACCTCATCCGTTTGGGGCGCGAAGTATGCAATGCACGGAAACCGCTTTGTCCCAAATGCCCGATCAGCAAATTGTGCGATTATAAGGATAAGACAAAAGAATAGTTTGACCTCAAGGGATGTTGTGGATGGTACCCATGGCATCCCTTTTTCATTTCTTGAAAAGGTATAATCGGCGCGGATATGAACCAGCCTCCCGTAAGCCTTGCCCTTGAAAAAATGAATGTGCCGCACCGGGTGTTTCGGCATGAAACGCCGGTGGATTCGTTTGAAAAAGCTGCCAGTGACCGCGGTCAGCGCCCGTCGCAGATCATTCGCACAATTTTGTTTCGGGTGACGGAGGATGAGTTTACGCTGGTGCTGGTGGCTGGCCCGGGACAAATCTCGTGGAAGTTGCTGCGCAAACTTTTGGGCCGCTCACGTATTACGATGGCAACCGAAGAGGAAGTGCTGGCGGTGACGGGATACCGCATCGGGACGGTGGGACCGTTTGGGTTGTTGAGGCAGGTTCGGGTGTTGGTGGAGGCGGGAGTTCTCAAGGAGGAGGAAGTGTCCATTGGGTCGGGAATGCGTGATACGGCAGTCATCCTCAAAAGTGTGGACCTTTATCAGGCTTTGGGAGATGTGGAAGTTGTAGAATTATTTGAATCAAATGGAGAACAAACATGAGCTACAAACAACGAAGCATGAATTTCCTGGAGATCGAATGGGCAACCTATATCGAACGTTTCAACCGCCTGCCTGAGTTGGAAGGCGCGCAACGGGTACGCAGGCAGGGCTATGACCAGTTCCGCGATATGCTGGCGCATATTCTGGCGTGGTGGGAGGATGTAATGCCTGCCATTCTGGCGCTGGCGGAGGGACGTGATTTTCCGAGAAAGAAATATGATTTCGATGCGTTTAATGCAGAGGCGGTTGCCAAATATAAGGATTGGGGTGAGACCGAGTTTCTGGCTCATTTTTAGAAGACGCGTCAGAAAGCCGTGGCAGATTTGAGTTCTGTGCCGGAGGCGATGTTCGACGATCGCCGTATTCAGGGGCGCATCAATGGCATTTTCATCCATCATGCGCGTGAACATCTTGTGGCTTTGAGTAGATTCCTTACGCTCGATACACTTGAACATGAATGGGGAACCTATATTGCGAAGTTCGATGCTGTGGAAGCGAAGGAAGAATTTTTGAAGAAACAGGGCGCAGGACGTTTTGAAGACCTGCTGGCCCATGCATTTGTATGGTGGGATGAAGGGGTGACCGCCGTGCAGGGTGCATTGAAAGACGCTGCATTCAAATACAATGGCCCGGCCGATACGGATGCTTTCAATGCGGAGATCGTGGCTAAGTACAGAGACACAAGCGCAGAGGAGATCCGCGCGTTGTTCGAGCAAAAACGTTTGGAGATGATCGAGCTTGTGCGCAGACTTCCGGATAGTGCATTTGAGAACCCGACCATTGAAGAATGGCTTGCCGCCGATGTGGTGGAACATTACGACGAACATGCCGTATAAGGAGTAAGGATGGATCACGTCGTTTATCTTGCATTGGGAAGCAATATGGGGAACCGGCTGGCGAATTTGAAGAATGCCATCTCGAACCTGACTCCGCAGATGGAGGTGGAGGAAAAATCGCCTGTGTATGAGACACCGCCCTGGGGACACGATGATCAACCTGCATTCTTAAATCAGGTGGTAAAGGTGGAAACCTATATGCAGCCAGAGGCCATGTTGGGACATTTGAAGCGCCTGGAGGTGGTGCTGGGCCGCAAGCCAACCTTCCGGAATGGGCCGCGTGAGATCGACATCGATATTTTGTTTTACGATGATCTTGTGTTGAATACATCTGCGCTTGTCATTCCACATCCCCGTTTACATCAACGTGCATTCGTGCTGGTGCCATTGAATGATATTGCGCCGAATTTGGTGCATCCGGTGTTGAACAAACCAGTCAGTGAGTTATTGCTGGATGTGGATCGGCTGAATATTGTTGAGTACAAAGGGAAATAGGAAGCATTATGAAGATCATTCGCTACTTAAATAACGAAGAGACCGCCACTTATGGCTGGATCCTGGAAGAAAAGGTTGGGGAAGTGCAAGGTGATGTTTTTGGTGAGTATCGCCGTCGCGAGGCGCGGACGCCCTTCAAGGATGTGCGCGTGCTTGCGCCCTGTCAGCCAAGCAAGATCGTATGTGTGGGTCGGAATTATGTGGAACATGCCAAAGAGTTGGGCAATGAAGTGCCAAAGGTTCCGCTTATCTTTTTGAAACCGCCTTCCTCGATCATTTCAACAGGCGAGTCGATCATCCTGCCGCCACAGTCGAAACAGGTGGAGCATGAAGGTGAATTGGTGGTGGTGATCGGGAAGCGCGCGAAGAATGTCACAGCGGAGAGCGCCAAGGAATATATCTTTGGTTATACAGTTGGCAACGATGTGACCGCGCGCGACCTCCAACAGACGGATGGTCAGTGGACGCGAGCAAAGGGTTTCGATACTTTTTGCTCCTTCGGCCCGTGGATCGATACCGACTTTGACCCTTCTGATGCGGTGGTGACCTGCCGCGTCAACGGGCAAATGCGCCAGATGGCGTCTACCCGTGATATGGTCTTCAATGTTGGGACGTTGGTGGCTTATATTTCCTCCGTAATGACACTGTTGCCGGGAGATTTGATCTTCACCGGCACACCTGCGGGCGTGGGTATTTTAAAGAATGGCGATGTGGTGGATGTGGAAATCGAAGGGTTGGGGAAGTTGAGTAACCCGGTGAAGGTGTAATCAAGTCTTATCCGATCTGAAAATTGAAAAACGGTTTAATTGGGAAAAGCTGATCTTATAAATTAGAGATGCATCACATCTACGCCTTAATGATCCCCTTGCGAATGGCGTAGCGGACGAGTTCGGCGCGGGAGTGCAGGCTGAGTTTTCGCATGATGTTCTCGC
>DAOQPR010000048.1:0-12480 GCA_035333265.1 Anaerolineales bacterium | reverse complement strand
GAGGCAAGGAAAGTGAAATCGCCGAAAACAGCCACGTTGCCATCTGCGCTCAGAACAGCGCCGCCTTGCTTTGGATTATGCGCGTCCGTCGTGGATGAAAGGTTGCTCTCTGCTCCTCGAAGCAGGATCAACCCCGAGGGCGACTCGACCGAATGCGTTCCATACAGGGCCACTTCACTCAGGCCAAAGGTCAACTCGTTCTTGCCAAAATCATCGAACAACACATTGCGGAAGTTGCCCTCGTTTTTCTTGGTGTTGTAAAGATAGTCATTGTTGATGCTGATATCAAAGGCTTCCAGGAGTGAGTTCGCCGCAACCGAGTCGCCATAGGCAATCGGGTTGCCGCTGATCTGATCGAAATATAGAATATTGCGTGTGGCATCGGTAAAGACCAAAATCCTGCCGCCGCGTTCCGCAAAGGCTTTAAGCATCTGCGTTTCGTAAGGCGCAAAGTAATAGCTCGGTGAGATCGAGATAAACGCGCTGGCATGTTTGAGCTGCACTTCGAGTGAAACCGAATCGATGATCGTTTCCACATCGCCGCCGCGCAGTTGAATGGCGGAAGTCAGCGACTCGATCTCATTGGGCATGAATTGGTTTCCGTGGAAACCATCCAACAACACAATGCCGCCCAGAGCCTTAATATCGCTCACATCTGGCGTGCTGACTGCGGCCTGCGGACGGTTGAAGCTCGCATAATCAGGGGTGGAGATTTCGCCGCGTTGCGCAGGAAGGCCGCGGTAGAACCACAATCCACGCACCAGCGCCGGGAGAATCAATGCCAGGATCGCTATGATGAAATATTGCCTTTTCATGTCGTCCTCCTATTTCTTAACCGGCAGGGGCGGAATATAAAGCAGATAGGTTCCTGCTTCTTTGGGATATGGCAGGCTCACGCCATCGGGACTTTCGATGAAAAACAACCCGCCCAACAGATCGATGCCTGCCGGTGCAGCCAAGTCCAATGCTTCGTAATTGGAGACTTTGGCGAGTTCTGCGGCTTTTTTGATGCCGTCGCTTTCGGTGCCGAATTCATCAATGATGCCGAGCCGCAGCGCATCCACCCCCGCCCATATCTGCCCGCTGAAAATGACATCGTCACCCGCTGTGAGCTTATCCCCACGCCCCAGTTTGACAGCTTCGAAGAATCCCTGTTTGATCATCTCCACCTGGCGCATATCAGAATCGCGCGGCGCGCCCCATAACTTATATGGCCCTGTGGTGATAATATCTTCGATCACAAATGGGGAAGGCGGCAGATAGCCGATCACACCAATATTACCCACCAGGGATGACGGCTTTGCATAAATATAATCTGTATTGACTGAAAGATAATACCCGCCGCTGGCCGACATGGCATTCACCACAGTCACCACCGGTTTCTTTGCCCGCAGACGGGTGAGTTCCATATAAATTGCCTCAGTATCCACCACTGTCCCGCCAGGGCTGTCGAACACCAGAACAACAGCGCGTACCTCCGGATGGTCGATGGCATATTGAATCTGCTTGATCATGTTCTGGGCTGAATAGGCGTAGATCGCATCTTCAAGCCGGATCACACCGATCACGGGTTGAGGGACAAGCGCTGTAGCCGCCAGTAAACCTATGATCAGGGGGATCAACACCCAGAGGAGTACGTTTCGTGTCCGTTCCCATCTTGTATCTGCATCACTCATGGTCATCTCCTTTGCCTTGTGCCTTGGCTGAACTTCCTATCAGCATATACGAGAACATTGGCTTTGTCAACACAGGGAATTTCCAGCAAACAAAAAATCGATTCAGAGCCATTCGCTCCACACCGATTCGTGGTATATCCATATGGATATATAATTTGTATCCTCGTTGTAAACCAGCGCTTTATTTATGGAATGGAGTTAACAATGGAAGATAATCAGACTCGCGGAGAAACTCACGGCTGCATTGTTTGCGGAAAACTGCATCAGTTATATGTTGTGTACGACGCCCAGGGGAAATTTATCGACCTTAAAGTCATGAGCGGAGATGGAAAACGGGTGGCCAGCCCGGGCCGCGCCCTGGTGGCTTGTGAAAAACACAGCCAGGAAGAAATTAAAACCGCATTACAGCGAGTCTTCGGCCCTCAACCCGAAGACGAAGATTGAGTTTGCAGTTCAGGCATGGTCATAGAAGACCAAAAGCGTCCCACCATATTTTCGACGTTCGCCTTCCACAAGGTTGTGCAACTCCACCTCCTCCATTTCGCGCGGGTCGATCTGCACAATAACCGTACCATCCTCAGTCAGCCAATCCATGTGATCGTCGATCAGTTTTAGCGCCTCCAGCCACATGGTCTTGTATTGCGGCGGAGCAATGTAAATGTACTCAAACTGCCGGTCTGCTTTCCCAGACAGCAGGACGAATGCATCCCCGCGTTTGATCTCGGCCTGCCCGCCAAATTGACAATGCTCCACATTTTCTTTTATCGTTTCAATGGGCGCGCGATTCAAATCTGTAAATTTCACAAATGCCGCACCGCGGCTCAGGGCTTCAATGCCGATGGCGCCTGTGCCTGCAAACAGATCCCACCAATTTGAATCGATCACATCGCCTGCAAGGATGTTGAATAACGCTTCCTTTACACGATCCATCACCGGGCGGGTCGTATCACCCGGCACCGACTTTAACTTCCTGCCGCGCGCAGAACCGGAAATCACCCGCAAACTCATCGCGTACTCTCAATGGCCGTCATAATATTTTCATGCGCCGACTGATAATAGACCACACATCCCGTACCAAGGATGAAGCGTTTGCCTTTGGTCTGCTTGATGGCATCCTTCGCCTCTTCCTTAACCTGAGCCTGATTGCCCTTGTAAAGCGTATCCTGTCTGATACCTCCGCACAATGTAGCCCCACGGAAGAGACTCCTCGCTTCAGATAGGGAGGGATAGGTCTCCCGGTCATGCCAATTCACGATCTGAAAGTTCATCAGCCGCAATAATGAGAAATACACATCCTTGCCATGCAAATGCAGTAGATTGCACCACAGGTTATTCACAGATTCGAGAACTTGCTGATCGTATGGCAGCCCCACCGATTTATATTCATCCAGTTCCAAAAGGCTTGCCTGGGCATGTTGCACAGCATAGAAAATACCGTCAATGCCTGCATCATGTGCCGCTTCGATGAATCGGACCGTGGTTTGGGCAATGGTTTCCAGACCTTTCATCAAAGCCTCCGGGTGTTTCTTGGCATGTTCCAAAAGCAGATCGTTCCCAGCCAAATTCTTCGCCTGCGACATCGGGTTGAAGATCGTTTGAATGACCGGAGTATCCGCACCCACCCCTTCGCGCACAAGCCTCAGACATTGCAACTGTGCCGCCAAATGCGGTGCAGTTGGATCAAGCGGTTTGAGCGCCTCCCAATCCTGCGGCTTTTGGATGACCCGTTTGGTATATTCACGCGAACCTTCGGGGTTGTTCTGCCATTCATCCTCCACCCCCCAATCTTTGACGGCGAACGACGAAGCCGGTGTCACTTTGACAATATCGAAACCATACGCCTGTTGAAATTTGATCGTGGCGGCTGCAAGGGTTTCAGGGTTTTGGTCTTCTTCAGGGAAGTGCCGCCAAAGCGCGATCGGCGTGCGGTCGGTTGTCTCTCCATTGAAGCAGGCTTGAATTCGTTCTCGGTGGGTGGTCATACACTTACAACTCGCTTTCCAGGCGGTGCCTGTAATAGATGCCTTCGCGGAAGGTCTTGATGATTCTAAACCCATTTGCCTGGGTTGCCTTAAGGCTGGCTATATTCCATGTTTCGACACTTGCGTAGATCTTTTTATATCCGCGTTTTCGGCCTTCGTCCATAAGCGCCTTTTGCAGGGCACGCCCCAGGCCGTGACCGCGAAATTTTGGGTCAACTGTGAAGTAAACACACTCAATGGTATTTGGCTCAAACATCTGCCCACGAATGGTGACACTCGAAATGACCATTTGCAAAAACGCCAGCGGGCGGGTGAAGAGGACTTTGAGAATATTCTTGATAAACCAACCTTTATTCTCGATGAGTTTGGAGGTCAGAGCAGAAGGTTCTGGTGAGGCCAGACTGAAACCCATTATTTCGCCTGTTTCAACATCCTGGGCAAAAAAACCAAATGCCCGCTCGTCTTTGATGGCATTCTCAAAATAGCGCACCACAAATGGATAGCCAAGTTTCGAGAGCAAACCTGCATCGCCCATGTGGATTTCTGCAATGCGGGGCAGTAATTCAGGTGAAATATTTTTTAGAGAATGAAGAGTGTGTACCATAATCTGGATAAAAAGGAATGAAAGGAGGCTTTGTATTTTTTGATTTAAACCAGACCGCGAATGATATATGGCCCCAGCGGGCGAATGATAGATTTCGGCAATCGCTTCCATGTGGCAATGGCAAATTGAAATTTGGGGTTCTTTTGATTCAACGAAGGCAGTTCGTGTCCCGGCGCAAGCCAATACCAATATGCAAGGGATTTCTTCTCCGGTGCCCATTTGGACTTGAACATATCGTTGCCTGATCCGATCAGGCTGCGTCCGAGGTCGAAGGTGGAGAGCCCTTGTTGGATGGCATGTTCAATGACCGACCAATACAGGAATTCGCCAGCATACGAAGAACGGGCAAAACGCAGGACGTTGGCATGGAGGTTGAAGATCGTCCTGCCTTGATAAATGAAAACTCCACCGCCAGTGATGCGTCCCTTCGCATCATACGTGACCGCGAACTGGAGTGTGTCTCCCAGGCTTTCCGCCATCTGACGCAGATACCGCTTCGTATGATACGGAGAGCCAAGCTCATGCATGGATAGTGCAAGAGCTTCATAAGCATCATCCAGCAGATCGAGATGACCGATGCCGATGGAGAAACCTTTCTTCAAAGACTTGCGGATGTGGTTGCGATGGTCAGACGAGAAGCGCTTCATCAAATCATCTGCTGTGGCAGGTAAAGGAATCAGGTATGTGGAATAAACGGGGTGTTCGACCCAGCCATCGGGTGGAGGTGAGGCGGTGTTGTCAAATCGAAGCGAGATGTATTCAGCGTGGATTTCCTGTGCGAGACATCGGGCTTCATTCAATAAGAGATTGCAGGCAGCTTCACTTTCGCAGGCAAAACCTCCATAACTACCAAAAGGCGCAGTGGCAAGGTAATGACCAAAAACAGGATGCTTAACCTCAAGCAAAGAAAGCGCACCCAGCGGGCGGTCGCCATCGAGTGCAAGCAGGCGATGCACAGGATGGCCGTACACGTCATGAATAAAGTTCATCCATGAGTCGAGGCCGCTGTAGCTGAGTTTTGACTCGAACGCAGGAATGTTGAGCGAGTTAACGCGCTGGATGTTCATAATTCTTTGATGTAGTCCTGCATGCTGGAAGTGGGGAAATCTTTGAGCAAAGCTTTGAGAAATTTGGATTTGTTGAACGTGAACGGAAAGAGCAAAGGATGGTGAAGCATATCCACAATAAAATTTTGTGGGTAGCCTTTGGGTGTAATGATCTCATACGGATGTAAAAAGATGACCGGGCTTCTACCTGCTTTGAATTCACGTTCGATGATGTTGTAAACCGTCTTACGGAAGAGTCCGCTTATGAAGCTGGAACCATAAGGAAATTCGCCGCCGCTGACGAGTTTGAGATTCATGTAACGCGGCGCGTTGAATTCGGTTGGCTTTTTTAGTAAAGCCAGCGTGCTGACGGGAATCTCCCATACCTCTCCTTTTTTGACGCTGACACCGGCAGGAGCATACTGTGATGAACTGTAAATGAAATTATATTTTGCAAGCAGCGGATAAACTTCTTCCACGGTGTTGATCATCGGCGCGCGATAACCACGCACGTTGTAGTGTTGGATCCAATCTGCTGAAGCGATCAGGTCTTTTTCAATTTCTTTTGCATCATCGAGTTTGCGATGAATATGACAATGAAAGCCAACCTCATGACCAGCCTTTGAAATTTTTTCAGGAAGTTCGGGAAACCAACCCACCATTTCACCGACGAGATAAAACGTCACTTTTGAATTGCCAAAGATTTCAAGGATGGGATCGATGGCCTGGCGTGAACGTTCACCATCGAGTTGGAAGCGGGTTTCGGGCGCGAGAAAATCGTAGCGGCGCGAAGGCGCAAACCAGGATTCGTAATCAATGGTGACGAGCAGTCGTGGAGAGGGTGTCATGGCGCGGGGATTATAGCAGGGTTGAATGTGGAGTCCGCCAGCTTACGGTGGATTAATTTCTACGGGACTTGTTTCACTACGCAAAACGTCGCACCCATGCGGGAGACTTCAAGGATGGCGGGCTCATCTCGCAGGAATTTTAAATCTTCATTCGAGCGGCTGTTGGCGAGATAGTAATCGCCGGGCTTCATATCCTTTTGCTCTGTGCGAAAGTCCCGGATGGTGATATTTGAGTCTGCGTAATAAGCGGCGATATACGGCTCACGCCGGACGAAGAGTTGGGTGCCCGGTTCTGCAATCTGATCCAGGCTGAGAACGGCTTCGCGATAACAGGTAAGCCAGTATTCAGTCTCATATTCGCGGAAAACTCCAGTGACTCCGCCAGCGAATTTATTGTAATATGCATATTCATAGGGATGGAGTTGGATGATGGGTACAACTCCAAATGCGATTATTGCCAGTGTCAGTACAAACTTTTGCCAATTTTGTTTTAGCCAGTTGAAAACAACTTCAAAGGCAAAGCCTGCAAAAATAAATAGCGGCGGCAGGATGAATAGAAAATGACGATAGCCATCATACATGGCAGGTCGTTTTAAAAGAATGTAGGCAAGAAGAATGCCAAACCAGAAAAGTAAAATGGCAAGGGTAAGCCGTTGTCTTGCATCTGCCTTTTTGAAGCCGAAGAAG
Organism: Anaerolineales bacterium; assembly: GCA_035333265.1. Taxonomy (GTDB): domain Bacteria; phylum Chloroflexota; class Anaerolineae; order Anaerolineales; family Villigracilaceae; genus Villigracilis. The sequence continues at coordinate 5,637 of DAOQPR010000048.1, read as the reverse complement.
ATGCCAAACGCAATAAAAAAATAGGCAGGTTCGGTAAGCGTATAACTGAGCAGGATGGGGAAGTAGCGGTGTGGAATTTCACCGGCTTGGTAATAGGCCCCGCCAAAGAGCACAGTTAACTGAGTTGGGTTATCCGATGAAAAGATGAAGACTTCTATGAACTTTTGCAATGGCGCAAGCCATAAGTAAGGCCATGAGAGAAAGGAAACGGTAAGTGAAATGGCTGCGTATAGCCAGATTGTGCTTTGCTTGAAAAATCTAGAAATTTTAACCCCTTGAACCAGTCCATATAAGATCGTCAGAATGGCAGCGAGCGGGCCTAGAATACGGATGGAGGTGGCGATGCCCAGGAAGAAGGAAGCGGTTAAGAGATTGGTAATTGGTAATTGATAATTGATTTTCCATTCGTCAATAAGTTCAAAGCCGAAGAGGACTGCGCCGAGGAAGAAGGTGAGAAAAGGGATGTCTTTGGGGTTGATGAAGGCGTGCCCCCATAGGAGAGGTTGGTAGGCAAATAGAGCAGCAGCGGCAAGCGCAGACTCTTTGCTCATCCATTTGGAGGCGAGGCGGTAGAGCAGATAAATTCCAAGGTTGAAGGTCAGGAAGTTGGTCAGGTGCCAGGCAGAGGCGAGGTCAAGTCCAAGCAATTTCCAGAGTGAGACAAATGGGGTGGCAATCAGCAGGTAGGCAGGGCCGCGATTCGCATGGTCGCTGCCACTGGAACCGAAGGATTGAGTAACGTCAAAGTGCCCGCTGAACCAATTGGCAGGCGTGTAGGCATATTTGAGCGCTTCGCCGTAGTCGTAAAAAAGCGGTTCATCCCAGGCAAGGCCATAAGAGCGAAACGTCATCAATCCGGTGATGAGATTGATGACGAGAAGGATAAAGATGGGATGTTGGCGAAGGAATTTCATGAGGTGTGAAAGTGACAGTTAGCTTTAAGGTGACTGTCACTTGTTTTATTTTGCGATGCGTCGTTGTTGGCGCAGCTTGGCCTGTTCATAGCGGGCTTTGTCTTCCTCGGTTTCAAGCACCAACTGTGGGATGGCCGTAGGTCGATTATTTTCATCCAGACCGACGTAAACCAGATAAGCGGTGTTGGTATGGGTGCGTTCACCGGTGATGATATTTTCTGCGATCACCTGTACTTCTGCTTCCAGTGAGGTGCGCCCGGTGTAGGTCACTTCGGCTGTGAAGGTTACGAGGTCACCGATCTTGATGGGTTCGCGGAAGACAAGTGAGTCGACTGCAACCGTGACAACGCGTGTTTGAGCATGGCGCATACAGGCAAGCGCACCTGCTTCATCCACCAATTTCATAATCCAACCGCCATGCACGTTGCCATGGTGATTGGCGTGTTCGGGTTGCATCAACTGCGAAAGATGCACGCGGGAAGCGCGAGACGTTTTAGAGGCGGTCATGGATTAATCCAAATCCTGTCTATTTTCACCAGAGTCCAGGGTGTGCAGGCGTTCAGGTGCTTCTAAAAGCACATCGATCAATGAATGAGTAAGTTCAGGCATCATCGGTGCGAGGGGAACTGTCGCAGGGAGCTGCGCTTTCGGCGGAGCGGGAGGCGGTTGCACATGGGGATGAAATGTGGATGTGGCCCGCTTCGATACAATCCGGGGATCATTGGTCAGGGCTCCGGCATATTCCCCAAGAACTGAATATACTTCACGTTTTGGGGTGACAAACCCTATCCATTCTCCGTTTCGATTGTACAGATAGGGATACTGTAAAAATGCTTCCGCATCACCCTTTGTAGAGTAAATTGGGATAAGCGCTGTCTTCGCCATGACGTCCTCCGTTTTTATGAACCGTCGTCAATATCATTATACGTCCAGTATCGGTTGACGAAGAAGTTCCACAGCATGACGATTCCAACGGCTGTTGCCAGCGTGAAATTTTTGGCATAGAACTCAGCCGTTTGGTGGGAAGCGTGAAGTGTATTTTCGACAAAACGTAAGAGTGGCGGCTCCCCAAAGTGCAGAATTGGGACGCGAATGAGGATTCCTGCTGTGTTGACCAGAAAGAACATTCCCATTTGGTTAAGCAAAGGCCGTGAGCGGGATTCGGGATATGTCCAATAACGGTTCCAAATGAAATTGCTGATCACTGCACAAATAAAAGAGATCGTTCCAGCCGTAACGAGGGGAAGTTCGAATACCCAATGGGAAAGCATGTTCATGATGCCAAAGTCGATCATGGCTCCCATTGCACCTACCAGAGCAAACTTAAAGAAGCGGTTACGCTCCTTAGGGTCTTTCAGGATCATGCAAGCCCCAATTTTTGTTTAAAGAAAGGAACGGTTTTACGGATTCCGTCATCCAGTGTGACTTTTGGTTCCCACTTGAGAATCTCTTTCGCGCGGGTGATATCCGGTCGACGGCGTTGCGGGTCGCGGGCGCTGCGGGCATTTTCCATGAAGGTAATACCTGCCTCGTTATTGGTAATGCGATTGATCGCCTCTGCGAATTGCAGGACGCTCATTTCCACAGGGTTGCCAATGTTGACCGGTTTATGTTCGCCTGAATAGAGCAATTTGACGATTCCATCCACAAGATCATCTACATAACAGAAGGAGCGGGTTTGGCTGCCGTTCCCATACACAGTGAGCGGCTGGCCGAGCAGAGCCTGTTTGAGCAAATTGGGCAAGGCGCGGCCATCTTCCATATCCATCCGTGGGCCGTAGGTATTGAAAATGCGTACGATACTTGTGTTGACGCCGTGAAAACGATGATAGGCCATCGTGAGCGATTCGGCAAAACGTTTTGCTTCATCATACACTGCGCGTTCCCCAACCGGGTCGACATTTCCCGGGTAGCTTTCAGATTGTGGATGAACTTCGGGGTCCCCGTATATTTCGCTGGTTGAAGCAAGCAAGAATCGGGCATTATTTGCCCGAGCCAAACCCAGACAATTGTGAGTGCCCAATGCACCCGCCTTCATGGTTTGAATGGGTAAATTAAAATACCCGGATTTTGAGAGCGGATTGGGGCTTGCAGGCGATGCAAAATGAAGGATTGCATCTATTTTTCCTGGAACAAAGATATAGTTGGATACATCCCGCTTATAAAATGAAAACTTTTCATTGGTCGCGAGATGAGCAATGTTATCCGGGTTACCGGTGATGAAATTATCCATACCAATGACGTCATGGCCGTCGCCTAGCAGCCGGTCGCAAAGATGTGAGCCGAGAAACCCGGCTGCTCCAGTGATCAATATTCGCATTCTTTAAATCCTCTTCTTGAAGTGAAATTCTTCTAAATTGGCCAATTTACCAATCGATTTTTGTAATTAATCCGTCGCCAGTCACCTGATACGACGCGCCGCTGCCACTATCGATTAACCAAAGATTACCTTGATGAACGATCGCAATAAAGTCTCCCGACTGCCCTTCGATTGGCGCTGGAGCCCAAACTGGAGTTTGAGGTTCAAGTCCGTTCGTATCGGCAGGTGGAAAAAGCACACGGCTGTTCGAGCCATCCCTATCCATGACCATCAAACGATACCGGCTGGTGTCGCTTTGTTCAACAAAGATGGATTGTAGGTACGCCACCTGAAATGCCTTTTCATTGCCATCTGATTGAATTGGGGACACAGCTGGATAGGAGAACATCCCGGCTGAATTGACCATGCTGACCGCCGCCTCACTACTGAACGAGAGAGCTGAGAGGTCAAAATAAGGCGACTCTTCGCTGGAAACGGGGGCCGGTGCCGGTGCATGGCTGACGAAGTATAAACCGTTTCCATCGGGCGCCCAAACCAAAGGCGGTATCCAGGCCCAATCGCTATGGGAATTGTAAGGTGTAATTCCTAAAAGCGGCTTTAGATAGCCACCGTCCTGGTCCACAAGGCCAATTCCATCGGGCCGGGCGTAAGCCAACCTTCCGTCCGGCGAAAACGCAAAGGACATACCCCACCAGCCATATACACCACCACTGTTGGGATACAACAATCGACGCGGACTTCCGCTGGTCGTAATACTTACGCGATAAAGATCGTTATTGGCCTGCCAGCCGGGCGCTGTACTGCGCGGCTCGACGGTGGAGTATGCAATCGAATTTGTTCCAGGGATCCAGGCAGCAAAGTGGACAACATTCCTTGCCTGCAACGAGATTAACTTCGGTTCAAGGTTTTTTGTCCGTACAGCCCACAGCGTGTTGATTTCTTCGTCGGCAGGCTTGGTGGAGCGGCGCGTAAATACTAGGTATTCTCCATTTGGTGAGAGGGTGAATATCCGTCCATCCAGATCGCCAGTGCTGACGATGACTCTGCGATTCGCTGTTGAGCCTTCCATGATCCAGGCGTTTCCGCCTGCGATGTATGCGAGCGTGCCTGGCATATTTAAAGGAACGAACGATGCTTGAGCGCCGACCATGACGATCTCGGGCAGGGCGTCGGTGAGAATGACTGTCTTAACAATATTACTGCTGACTTCCACTTCGTCTTCAAAGATCTTCCGGTAGGTGATTTCTTCCAGTCCATTGATACCCGCCTGAACAAGGCGCGTCTCACCTTCGGGCAGGGTTTCGTTACGTACGATTTGCCGCTCAAATGGAATCACATTTTGTTCGGTCTCGAAGACTTCTTCAACCCGGGTAATTGTGATGGTATCTTCGGCGCTTAGAACAGTGTAAAGCGGTGGTTCAGTCTTATCCAGGTTTCCCAAATCAACGCCGGCTGTTTCCAATGCCTGGGCAACGGTGCTGCCTGAGGGAACTTTCGCCGCCTGTGTTTGCCCATCGACGGTGATGTGTACGGTCATTTCACTACCAACCTGAGGTGACTTGCAGGAAACTGTCAGTGTAAGGAAAAGTAGATGGATGGCAAGCAGGCCGGGGAGCGTTCTGAGCCGTAAAAAAGGAAAAGATGGTCGACGAGGCATGTCGGGTATAATCCAGCCGCTATTTGATGCGTCCAGTCAATGTCATAAGACTATCTGCAATCGTAATGGTCTCAAGCCGAAAACCAACAGCCACGGGACCAAATGACCCGGTGAACGCTTCGTCAATAATGGAACTGATGGCGGAGTTGATACCTTCGGGTGCGGGGATGGGGCCGAAATCGGCAGAGGCGATTTGAATGGAGGGTTTTCCAGTAGCCGGGTCGATGGATACGTTCATAGTGATGAGCATATTGGCCTGAAGCCAGCCGCGCTCGAGTTTTCCATACAATTGCATTTGACCGTTTCTCAGCAGGATTTGTGGTTCGGTGAAAGGGGGATTGGTTTGTTGGGCCAGTTGATCTGCAATGAATGCGGTAAGTTGGGCTTCTGTGATCTGGAGGTTGATGATGCCTGTTTCTGCGCCGTTGGTCATGGCCTGTTGAATGATGTCTTTCAGCGATTGGGCATCTGTTGCTGAGGTCGGTGAAACTTGTTCCGGATATTCGGGCCCGCCAATAAAAATGGAACAGGCTATTGATGAAAAAATGAGCGTTACAAGCGAAATATGGATTTTAATTTTAGATTTCATGTTGATATCTTTTATTTATTCAATACGGTGTTCCCAGTTACGAACGACGGCGGGAACTTTTTGTAAGATGTCTAAAAATAAATTAAGCGGAGTAATTATAGCATGAGCGAATCTCAGCCCAATTCAGTAGAACCCAGCCTGGCGGCCAAGATCGAGG
>DAOQPR010000047.1:0-12592 GCA_035333265.1 Anaerolineales bacterium | reverse complement strand
CAAACAATGATATGCTGGTCGTCTGAGGCGGAATAAAGGATGTTGTTTTGGGAATAGATGAGTCGGTTGATCTTTTTTGTATGCCCGGTTAGCGAGGCGGATTTAACTCCGGTCTGCCAATCCCATAGTTGAATTTCTCCGGTTTTTAACCCAACAGCAAGAATTGTTCCATCGGGAGAAAATTGCACACTAGTGGCCCAGTTTTGTGGGTCGATCCAATTTAACAGCTGCCCACCTTCAAAGATCAAGACTCCTGCTGAAGTGGCAACGGCAACATGAATTTCATCAGAGGCAACATCCATTTCTTCGGGTCTGCCATATCCCAGTCGGGAAATTTCGGTCAGGTTGGATAAATTCGTTGGAGATATTTCCTGCCTGGAAGTGTCGAAAGGTTTTTCACTTTCAAAGGCAAGCTGATAAGTTTCGACCGTTGCAGTAGGCGAAGGAAGAACCAGCGTTTCTACGGTAGGTTCGACTGGTGTTTCTGTCTTTGTCCATTGGGGTTGAGTTGCTGTTTTTTGAATAGTGGGCGTCTTTGTTGCCTGGGTCTCCATTGGAACTGAAGAAGTCCTTAAATTCTGAAAAATAAAAAACAGAGCGATGAAGAGGACACCTATGACAGATGCGACTACTCGAATAAATGTTGGAGAAACTCTGCTCCCTTTCGATTGCTGGACGATGACAAATCTTTTCTTAAATCGAATACCTGTCCGTTTCTTGTTTTTTAATTTTTCAAGGGCAACCAGTATTTGTGTGAAACTTTCAAAACGATCATCTGGCTTATATTGAAGACATTTTTGGAGTAGATTTAGGACGTTTTGCGATATGTGATCTGGTAGAGTAAGGGGCTTGATCACTCCATCATTAAGATGTGAGAGGGCTGTTTCAGATGAGTTCTTTCCGTCGAAAGGCAATTCATTGAAAATAGCATAATATCCGACGATACCAAACATATAGATATCGGAAAGGCGGGAAGGACTTCGTCCCAGGATTTGCTCTGGGGATGTATACCTTAAGTTGGAAATGGCAAGGTTTTCAAAACCTTCATCCATATTTTCAAGGAGCAGTTTCTTGAAAACCCCACTTAATCCAAAATCAAAAAGAACAGGAAAATCATTCGGGTCGAGAACAATATTTTCCGGCTGGAGATTCCCATGCACTAATTCTTGTTTATGCAAATAATCAAGGGCTTCAGCGATCTTGGAGATAAATCCAAGCAATTCTTTTTCATCCTTGCGATTGATAGGGGCTTGATTAAACAGTCGAAAATTATCATCCGCAAAAACGATAAAAGGAATGCCTTCATGTTTGTCTACATCTATAATGGGAAGGAGGTACTCATGTTCAATAAAACGAAGATACCCAACCAGGTTGAAGAATTCGTTCAACACTTCCTCAGACCAGTTCAGAGAGGGATAGTATTTTTTTATAAGTACGCTGGTGCCTGATTTTGTTTCAGTGGCCCGAAAAATAACCCCTTCAGCCGACTCGTGAATGGTTTCTTTGATCGCGTAATTGGCTATAGCCTTCACGTTGTCTTCCATAATAGCCCTATGCCTGAGCTGGAAAGTGAATGGGAACTTATGACGCGTAGTGGTTGTTTAAAGGCGGAAGAAAATCTATTCGGACAGATTAATTTCCAAGTAGTTTATTTTTATAGGAACCTGACCTTTGAAATTTTATCATAAACAATAAGCTCTTTTGTCTTAACATCATTTCATTAATTTGTGGTCGAAGGTAAGGTCTACACTATATACCTAAAGGGAATGAATGCTCTTTGGGATAAAAATCACAGATAATTTTCGAGAAATCTTGTCATTCTTTCAACTCATGTCTTATACTTTGGGGAATTCAAACCACTAAAGGAGAAGCTCATGTCCACAGTTCGCGATATGATCCGAAAAAAAGGTAGTGAGATATTTTCCATTGCCCCTGAGGAGACAGTTTACGAAGCGCTTTCCAGGATGGCAAAGTTTAATACAGGCGCTTTAATGGTCCTAAATAATGGTAAGGTGGAGGGGATTATTTCTGAACGCGATTGTGTTCGAAAATTGGATATCGAAGGCCGCTCTTCTAAAAGTACACTGGTCAGAGATATTATGACAACCAAGGTGATTTATGTTGAGGCGGGGCAGCAATTGGAGGAATGTATGGCATTAATGATCGAAAAGAATATCCGTCACCTGCCTGTTTTTGATGGCAAGGAACTGCTTGGCTTAATTTCTGTACGTGATGTATTGAAAGAAGTAATTGATGTCCAAAAGTTCATGATCTCGCAGTTGGAGCATTACATAACAGGCGGCGGCTGATAACAGACAAAAAGATTAAGAAAAAAGGGCTGTCTAAAATGGCAGCCCTTTTTTGATTCATACTAATATTATTTCCAAACGAAGTTTATTTCCCCAGTTTCTGATACGTTCCAGTAATTTGGATTGGGGCTCAAGGTGAGGCCAGCGTCTGTCCATGAAGAGACTTGATAAGCACCGCTTGAAACGATCAGACTGTCTTTGGTGCCATAGTTTGAATTTTCCAACACGGTTGGATTTAGAATGGCAAAGGCAGGCTGGGCAAGGTATTGGAGCAACTCTGGCTCAGGGCGATTGAGATGGATCATAAAGGTATTAAGGTCAACTGCCTGGACGCCATCCACTTGGGATATGGCCCGGTTTTCTGCATCTCGCTCCCCATTAAAGGCCAGAAAGACGTTCAACCAATTGGGGAAGTTTCCATCTTTATGCAATGGGTGTTGAGGATCAAACCAGCGGTTGAAATTTTCTGCAATGCTATTGACGGTGATTGAGGAACCGTCGCTGAATTTAGCGTCTGGGCGGATTTCGAAAATATAATCCAATTTGTCATCTGAAATAATCCATGAGCGGGCAATTCCAGGTTGAACCTGCCCATTTTCGTCCAGTTTTACCAATCCTTCATAAAGATATTTTGCTACCAGGAGAGAGTCTGGGTCTTCCGTCTTGGCTGGGTCGAGCAGGATCTCTTGGGTAATTGCTATGGGCTCTGCTGATTGGGTTGGGGGAATGGCTTCTTCTGTTTGAGCAGGCTCGGGCGTTTCTGTGGAGGCGGTTTCAGTCGGCTGGCAGGCAGTTAGTAATAAAATTGACAAAAGAAATATGGCGACTACTCTAAAATGAAGAATATTTTTTTTCATAACGTCTCTCTTTTCTTTTCGTTGGTCAAATGTTTGTTAATATATTGGTTGCATTAGTGTTGTATTTTGGTGTAAGTATAGCAATAAATGAATATAATGTGGAAGTATCGGCAATACTCTTGCAATATGTCTGACAATCTTGCGACACTTTTTTATTGCAATGTGCAACTAAGATTGTGAGTATAGAAGCATTCAATGGGCAAGCGAAATGTGAGTTTAATAACAATATTGAGTGAAAGTTGTGTAGAGGTCCAATGAAGATTAAATCGTTCTCTGGTTTGTTTAGATTATTATCTGCCTTTGTCGTGCTGACGTTGATCCTTTCAGCATGTACACCTGGTAACTTCCTTTCAGGAACGGGTGGAGAAGGCGAAGAAAATCCACCAACCGAAGAGGTTGCCCCAGTAGAGGAAGTTACTGAAGCTCCTCCAGTGGAAGAAGCGACGGAAGCTCCTCCTGTTGAGGAGGTGACTGAAGCACCACCTGTAGAAGAAGTAACGGAAGCGCCGCCTCCCACCGAAGCCCCAACTGAGGCACCACCTCCAACCGAGGCTCCAACTGAAGCCCCGCCTCCGACCGAGGCTCCTACTGAGGCGCCGCCTCCAACCGAGGCTCCTACTGAGGCTCCTGCTGAGGCGCCAACTGAAGCCCCAACTGAAGTGCCAACAAACACGCCTACAGCCACGAGTCAGCCTTCAACCAATACACCTGTCACTCAAGTTGCCAACAACACACCTACTTTTACATCTACTCCAAAGCAGAATGTACCTACGCCTACACCTACTAAAACAAAGACGCCCACACCAACAATTACAAAGACAAAAGCGCCTTCTGTGCCAGGCGGCGTGGTAGCTCCTACCTTTACTCCCACCGCCACGAAAACGCCGCAAGCTACTAACACCAAAACCCCAGACCCTTTTATTGGTTTGGGTGTGGCTTGTAACAATGATCTTTCAGCAACATTTACGATTGCAAATGACGGCGGCCCTCTGGTAAACGGTAGTTATACTGTTTCTGAACCTGGTAAGGCTGCGGTAACCAATTCGCTTAACTTGACCTCAGGACAAAGTGTTTCATTCAATGCTGCTGGCAATGCAAGCGTTACTGTTGTTTATTCCACATCCGAATTGGAGACGGTCAATTTATTTGCTCAAGGCACATGTCTTCCACTGCCGGTAGATACTCCTACCTATACACCAACAGCTACAAACACGCCTGGTCCTTCATCAACACCTACAAATACAAATACTCCAAAGCCAAGCAATACACCTACCGACACCAAAACACCCACAAGCACCATTACGCCTGGACCATCGCCGACGCCCACAAATACGAATACTCCAAAACCAACGAATACACCTAAACCTACCAAAACACCAACAAACACTGTTACGCCTGGGCCGTCACCAACACCTACAAATACTAAAACCCCAAGGCCAACAAATACTCCCAGTCTGACATATACGCCATCGTTGACACCAACTTTGACCAACACGCCAGAACCCAGCTTGACACCTACAACGACCTTTACACCGTCACCTACTGCCACGCCAGTGGACGGTCAATTGGATTTGAAGGTGTACTGTAACCCAGACCTTTCAGCTACATTTGTTATTCGCAATATTTCCGGTAGTGTGAGTGATGGGAATTACACCCTTTCCGACCCTGCACAGAGCGACCAAGTGGATCTGCAACCGGGAGGACGTCTTTCTATTCCTGGTGCTGGTTATGCAACGATGACTGTTACATATAGAACATCGTTCCTTTCCTCTGTCACTCTGAGTGTGACTGGCTTCTGTGCCAAACGTCCAACGGCCACCCCGACCAACACACCTGAGAATACTGCTACCTTTACACCCACCAATACGCCGGAGAATACCGCTACACCTACCAGCACTTCTACACCAAACTCTAATGTGCCTTCATTGAAAGCTACAGCTGCATGTACTGGCGGAAATAGAGGTGTTGCCACCTTTACGATCACCAATACGGGCGCGCCAATGGATAAGCCCTTTACTTATGTGATTTCAGATAACCAGGAACAGGGGTTACAGACTGGTACATTCCAGTTAGGAACGGGTGAAAGCATTGTTCTGACCATTGAAGGTACTGCGCCGACCTACATGATATTCAGCCCGGACGATGCAAATCTATCAGCTTTTGCTGATATGACCAAATGTGTTGAAGTTCCGACCCCAACCGTTACTCCGCCTTCGTTGTCGCTGGATTCGACAGGTTCCTGTACGGCAATCGGTGTGGCTACCTTTGTCATCACGAATAATGGCGGCGATATGACCACTCCGTATACGTACAACATCACAGACGCAAGTGGTACGGTGGTCCAAACTGCCACTTTTGAGCTGGATGCCGGAGAGAGTACAACCATTACTGTGAATGGGACTTCCACGTCATACACACTAACGAGCCCGAATGACAGCTCGCTGACTGCCCAGGCAGACATGACAGTTTGTGTGGAACCTCCAGTTGAACCTGATCTTACAGCCACCGGTGTATGTACTTCCAACGATGGTATTGCCACCTTTGTCATTACAAACAATGGCGGCGACATGACCACCCCATATACTTATAATATTACGGACGCAGCTGGAAACGTTGTTCAAACCGATACCATCCTTTTGACTGCCGGACAAAGTATCACAGTCTCTGTCACTGGAACTTCAACATCCTATACTCTGACTAGCCCGAATGACAGTTCGCTAACCACAGTGGCTGATATGACGACTTGTGTGGAACCCCCTGAGGAGCCGGACATTACTGCCACAGGTGTATGTACTGAAAATGACGGCGTTGCCACCTTCGTTATCACCAACAATGGCGGCGACATGGTCGTGGCTTACGTTTACACCATCACCGATACGGATGGGAACACTGTCCAAACTGGTACTTTCCAATTGGATTCAGGCGAAGCGCTTGAACTTGTGATAAGCGGCAATTACGATGGATTGATCCTGACCATTACAGATGCCAACAACACCACTGCACGAGCAGCAATGACCGAGTGTAAAGAACCGCTTGTTGATGTAGCTCCTGCTGAACCTCAGCCTTGCATTCAGTGTCTAATCTTCCACACCTTCCGTGACGATAACCTGGAAGTGTATCGTCTGGACGGCATTGAAGGCCAGCCGGATGCCAAGCTTTACAACTTATCTAAGGATGGTGCTGTAGATAGCCGACCAAGCCGCGCCCCCAATGACTCTTGGGTTGTCTTCCAAAGCAACCGTAATGGCAATGTAGAACTATACTACACCGACCTGTTAGGTAGCGGCGAAGCCGTCCGGTTGACGAATACTCAGTCTAACAACACCAACCCGATGTACGGTCCGGATGCGCGAACGATCGTCTTCCAAAGCGACAGGAACGGCCGCATGGATCTGTTCACCATTGACCAACAAACCGGTAAGGAAACCCAGATCACTAATAACCCAGCTGATGATATCAATGCCTTCTACTCGCCGGATCTGAAATGGCTGGTTTTCCAAAGCAACCGAAATAATAATTGGGATCTGTATCTGATCAATGTTGAAACAGGCAATGAATTCCGCCTGACAAATTCACCTGCAGATGAGATCTTCCCGGCCTGGTCGCCAAATGGCAAGCAAATTGCCTTCCTTGTGGACGATGAGGGCAAAACCGATCTGTATGTGATCGATATCGATGGTCAGAATCTGAAACGCCTCACCACCGATGGAAAGACAGTTAACGCAGTCTGGTCGCATGAAGGTTCCCGTATTGCTTATCAATCGGAACGTGATGGAAACTTGGATATTTATAGCTACGACTTTAGAAACAACACAGAATATCGCGTGACAGATTATGAAGGCCCCGACTCAGGCCCGACCTGGGACTGTGGCAGCACAAATCTGGCCTTTACCTCCACCCGCGACGGTGATCCGAACATCTTCCAGGTGTTCTGGCAGGGTGGCGCTGCCAGCAACATGACCATTGACCCTGCAACGGACAAATGGTCGCAATGGCGGCCTACCAATGACGTGTCGAGTGTAGGGTATTAGCTCGATTTCCAAATATGAAGAGGCTCCCCGGTGTAAGCCGGGGAGCTTTCTTTTGAATATGAGTGCCCAAATAACTTAAAAAGTAGAGGGATTTACTCTACATCTGCATGTTGTTTGGGTACTAGCCATGTTTTACAACTCATTGGTATAATCCGCCCGCTTCAAAAAAAATAATTCAAGGAAAGTTTGTATGATCGATGTAAATGAACTCCGCAAAGGCGTCACGTTCGAATTGGATGGAAATCTCTATAAAGTATTGGATTACAGCCACAACAAGACCGGCCGTGGCAATGCCACCATTCGCGTCAAGGCGCGAAATTTGTTGACTGGCTCTAATATTGAGCGCACCTTCAACTCTGGCCAATCCGTCCAGGATGTCAGTCTTGATTTCGCCAATGTCTCCTATCTTTATAATGATGGTGACCTGTATTACTTTATGGATAAAGTAACCTTTGAACAGCCCGGCATTAAGAAGGAAAGCCTTGGTGATAGTGCCCAATTTCTCCAGGAAGGCATGGAAGTAAAGCTTACCTTTTATAAAGGCGAGGCGATTGATATTGAAATGCCCACTTCTGTCGACCTTAAAGTTGTGGAAGCCGAAATGGCGATCCGTGGCGATACCGCCACAGGTGTTACCAAGAAAGTAACCACCGAAACCGGGCTTACCGTGCAATGTCCTAACTTCGTCAATGTTGGCGATACCATCCGCGTCGACACACGCACAGGCGAGTACGTCACTCGCGTATAACCATGAAAACACCGGCTGGGCGGGAGTGCCCGCATTTTTACGGCGATTATTTCCGTGGCAAAAATGTGGAAGAATGCCGTTTGCTCAAATCGCAAAACCAACAATGGTCACCTGACCTTTGTAAAACCTGCCCCGTACCGGAAATTGCGCGAGCCAATTCCTGCAAGTTTATGAAACTGCAAGTGAACGTAATACGTCCGCTTACAGCTTTATTTCAAAGACGTGTTCAAGTACAAGCATTTTGCGAAAAAGTGCATCAAAATGTAGCCGAACCACAGGTGGGGTGTGGCGAATGCCATGCCCTGCCTTTCAATTTTGAGATCAAGGAATAAATTCGACTCCGGGGGAGTCTAAAATGCTATGACGCTTACACTTCTGCTCGATCTGGACGACACCCTATTACAGACAAATCAGGAAGTTTTTGTTCCTGCATATTTTCAGGCTCTTTCAACAAAACTTGCTCCTCAGGTGGATTCAAGATTAATTGCCCAGGCATTGCTTACCAGCACAGACGCGATGAATCAGAATGAAGATGCCTCGCAGACATTAAGCAATGTGTTTGATAAGTCATTCTATCCGCAGCTGGGACTTCAAGCCGGGACATTGGATAGTGCCATCAAAAATTTTTACGAAAATATCTTTCCTTCACTGAAGGGTATTACAGCGCAGAATCCGGCAGCGAAACCATTTGTTGATTGGGCCCATTCCAAAGGCTATCGTCTTGTAATTGCCACAGACCCATTGTTGCCTCAAAAAGCAACCTATCACCGAGTTCGCTGGGCGGGTTTTGAACCTGAACAATTTGAATTAATTACCACTTACGAAAATTTTCATTTCTCCAAAACATATGTTGCATACTATGCTGAAGTGTTGGGACGCCTGGGATGGCAGGATGGTCCCGTTTTGATGGTGGGAAATGATATGGAACGCGACATCCTTCCCGCGAAAAGGCTTGGGCTGGCAACCTATTTTGTGACAGATGAGTCCGCTTCAGATCCTGAACCGGAGGCGGGGCCACATGGCACCTTATCGAATCTACGCCGCTGGCTTGAATCCACAGACCTTTCAACCCTGATGCCATCTTTCACAAATCGGGACGCTATTCTTGCGATCTTAGCTTCGACCCCTGCTGTATTATGTGGCTTACTTTGCGATTTTCCTCCCGAAGCATGGTCAAGCAAGGCAGCAGCCGATGACTGGACCATGACAGAATTGTTATGCCATCTGCGAGATACCGAGCGTGAAATTCATCAGATGCAACTGGATCTTTTTGAAGAAAAAGGCGAACCTTTTATTCCAAGACCAGATACAGGCGTCTGGGCCAGCCAGCGTGATTATATGCATGAGAATGGAGATGAAGCCTTAAAGAACTTTATGGCCTATCGCCAGAAGATCCTCAATTCCATCAAACCACTACCCCAGCCTGCCTGGGAGCGAAAGGCCCGCCATGCCATTTTTGGCCCAACAAATTTTCAGGAAGTGATCGGGTTTATGGCAGACCATGACCGCTTGCATATTCAACAGGCCTGGTCCATTTTGGGAAAGTTGCCTTTCCCTAAAGTTTAACGATGATGGGGCAAGAAATAAAAGGATTATGGGCGGGCATTACAAGGAACTTTTTTAATTAGACTTCTTGTATAAGTAATTTGGAAACCTGAAGTTCTACTTCAAGCAGGGGTTCCGAAAGTAGAACTTTCGGAGTCCTCTGCGGCGTGTCGAAATCGCTGATTTTGGGTTAAAAAAGGCAGATGTGCTTGTCCTTTTTAATTTAACTTGTGCCAAGGAGATTATGTTTGATGAGAAAACGTGTAGTGATAACAGGGTTGGGATGTGTCAGCCCTGTGGGAAATAATGTAAAAGAGACATGGGATGCCCTGCTGGCAGGGAAGTCTGGCGCAGCCCCCATTACTGGCTTTGATGCCAGCAATCATAAGACAAAATTTGCAGCCGAGGTAAAAGGTTTTGACGCCATTGCCCTTTTTGGGGCGCGCGAAGCTCGCAAGATGGACCGCTTCACCCAATTTGCCACAGCTGCCACCCTGGAAGCGTTGGAACATTCCGGATTGAAGATAGACGAATCCAACCGTGACCGGGTGGGTATCCTGATCGGTACCGGCATTGGCGGAATTATTACCATCATCGAACAATATGATGTCATGAAAGAACGTGGGCCAGAGCGTGTCAGCCCATTCCTAATTCCCATGATGATCTCCGATGGTGCATCTGGAAACATTGCCATTCGTGTGGGTGCTCGTGGACCAAACATGGCGCTTGCCACAGCCTGTGCTTCTGGTACAAATGCACTTGGGGAAGCTGCCGAGATGATCCGCCGCGGCGCTGCAGATACAATGATTGCCGGAGCCTCTGAGGCGGCGATCTGCTCATTAGCCATGGCAGGGATGAATGTAATGACTGCACTTTCCACGCGCAATGACGACCCTTTACATGCTTCCCGTCCATTCGACAAGAACCGCGATGGTTTCATGATGGCCGAAGGCGCTGGAATCCTTATTTTGGAGTCTCTTGAACACGCACAGGCCCGTGGTGCAAATATTCTATGTGAATTCAGTGGGTATGGCACAAGTGATGATGCGTATCATATTTCAGCGCCCGCCGAAAATGGCGCTGGAGCTGCCATCTCAATGAGCCTTGCCCTTCAAGATTCAGGTCTTAAAGGTACAGAGATTCAATATATCAATGCACATGGCACATCCACGCAGTTGAACGATAAAAGCGAGACAGCCGCGATCAAGACTGTGTTCGGGGAACAGGCCTATAAGATCCCTGTATCCTCCACCAAATCCATGACTGGTCACTTGCTGGGAGCGTCTGGTGCGCTTGAGGCAATTGTTGGCACAATGACCATTCAGAACAATGTTTTGCCGCCCACGATCAATTATGAAACCCCGGACCCGAATTGTGATTTGGATTATGTCCCCAATCACCCGCGCCAGGCGGTGGTTAATAATATCATGTCCAATTCCTTTGGCTTTGGCGGTCATAATGCGACTTTAATTCTCAGCCGCTATCAATAAGGAGCATGAATGCCATACGCGCATATCACAGGTTGGGGAATGCAGGTCCCCGAACCTGTTCTGACGAACGATGACCTTGCCAAAATGGTGGAAACCAATGATGAATGGATTCGCAGCCGAACCGGCATTCGTGAACGCCACATAGCCCGTGAAGATGAATTCCCGTCCACATTGGGACTCGAAGCTGCAACCAAAGCCTTGCAAATGGCAAACCTCGCACCTACGGATCTGGACCTGATCATTTGCACATCCTCTTCGCCAGAATATATCTTCCCTGCCACAGCATCGTTGATCCAGGATCAATTGGGCGCCTCCAAAGCGGGTGCATTCGACCTTTCGGCTGCCTGTTCTGGTTTCGTCTATGCTCTCAACATGGCAGCCCAGTCGATTCGTAGTGGCTCCATTAAAAGCGCCCTGGTGGTTGGAGCCGAAACCCTTTCCCGATTCGTTAATTGGAAGGACCGTAACACATGTATTCTATTTGGAGACGGGGCGGGAGCATTCGTATTACAGGCCAGTGATAAGCCGGGCGGCATTTTGTCTGCTGTGCTTCATTCGGATGGTTCTGGCGCAGATCTGCTATCCCTGCCTGCTGGCGGGTCGCGCAACCCTGCCACCGAAACCACACTCCATGAAGGTAAGCACTTTGTACACATGGATGGCAAGGAGGTTTTTCGCTTTGCCACTCGTGTGATGGGCCATGCCACCATCGAATCGCTTGAGCTTGCCGGACTGACCACTAAAGATATTCAATGGATCGTCCCGCATCAGGCCAATTACCGCATTATTGAAACCGCAGCAAAATACCTAAAGCTGCCCATGGATAAATTCATTGTGAATGTGGAACGCTATGGCAATACCTCTACTGCCTCCATTCCGATCGCAATGGTGGAAGCCGTGGAGCAGGGCAAGATCAAAAGCGGCGACCGAATCGTCATGGTAGCCTTTGGGGCGGGCCTGGCTTGGGGCGCCATGACGGTTGAGTGGTCGGGGCCCATCCCCGCAAAGAAGCCAGTTTCGCAAAAACGCTACCGGCTGCTTGCCCGGCTGCGCTCCTTCCTGTTACGGGCTATTCGTTTCATCGAAGGTGTCCTTTCCCGCCGTGAACTCTAAACAAGTTCTCATTGAATTTGTGGTACGATACATATGAAATTCAATCAAGGAGTGTTTTCATGGGTTTGCCGCGTGGTTCCGAATGGATCATCATTTTGGTGATTATCGTATTGTTATTTGGCCCAGGCCGGATTGGAAAAGTGGCTGGAGAGATCGGGAAAAGTATAAAATCCTTTCGTGAAGGATTGAGCGGTCAGGAAGAAGAAAAGACTTCCTCCACTGAGTCCGACGAAGATAAAAAGTAAAAAATAAAACAGACCTGATAAAGGTCTGTTTTATTTTACGAAAAATTTACAACGATACAATTGGGGGATAATTACCTTTGGATATATTTCAGATATGAATAAAATCTCCCGCCGCGATTTTCTCAAGGTTGCCGGTTTCGCCTCCACTCTGACCTGGTTATGGGGCTGCGCACCTGGAGCAGTATCCACCGCTGTAAATTTTCCCACCTCTACCCCGCCAACATCGGATGATCAGTTTCTTTTCAATGCACTAC
>DAOQPR010000046.1:11157-12647 GCA_035333265.1 Anaerolineales bacterium | reverse complement strand
GTGATGATCCTTAATGCTTCGTCTGGAGAAATCCTGAAACAACTCAATTACAACGTTCCAGTTTGGGACCTGAACATCAGCCCCAATGGCCGCTCGCTTGCCATCGCCCGCGACGATGGGCGGATTGTGTTTATTAATCTCTCCACCTATCAGTTTGAAAGCCAGTTTTCAGTGTATGGAAGTTTGCGAGTGACTGCATTCAGCCCGGACGGGGAATGGTTTGCGGCAGGCTCCAACCTGGGCGCCTTAACTTTTTGGAATCTAGCCGATGGGGATATCATCAGCGGCGGCGTTCATCGTGGAACTATCTTTGATATTGCTTTCAGCCCGGATAGTGAAAGTTTGCTATCTGGTGGTGAGGATAATTTAGCCATCGTAACCCAGGTAAGGAGTGGTGAAAAATTCCTTCAGATCATCAACGAAGATTGGGTAAAGGATGTGGATTTCAGCCCGGATGGCGCCTGGTTTGTCACTGCTTCTGATGATTACCGCATTCGTCTTTGGGATACTCAAACAGGCGATGAGCGTCTTCGTATTCTTCAGGATAGTCTCATTAACGAGTTAAAGGTCAGCCCTGATGGGCAATGGATTGCCGCCACGGGACAGGATGCGACCGTTCGGGTTTGGAGCGTTGCCGATGGCGCTGAGGTCTATCAGGTTCCTCTTGGCAGTGAAGGCAAGCTTCTCGACTTTAGCCTGGATGGAGCTTATTTGGTTGTTGGGGATACAGATGGGATTATCTCCATTTGGAGTCTTTCGGCTCTTAAGACATCCATTGGATATCTGCAATTTGATGGCTTTGTCACCAACCTTGAGATCAGCCCCACCGGAGATTGGATCGCCGCCTCTGCCGACGATCAGGTTTGGTTGCTGGACCCAAACATTTACACAACTCAGACGGAACTTCCCGACGATCCTGATCTTGAATTCAAAGATGACCTGGTGAACGACCTGGCTTTCAGCTTTGACGGGAAACAGCTTGCCGTCACAACTGAAAATGGAGAGGTCATTATCTATGACCTCACTTCAAAGATCGAACGAACCCAGGTTCAGGATGGCGCAGCCCAAAAAGTTGTCTTTACTCCTGATAATTCTTCTCTGATCCTGGGCAGTGAGGATGGTGTGGTTCAACTACGTAAAACTGATTCAGCTGAATCAACCGTCCTTCTGGCTTCCGATACACCGGTTTACTCCCTGGCGATTTCGCCGAACAATTTGCTGGCTGTTGGCGGGCTCGACAAGGTCTGGGTCATTGACTTGAATTCGCAACAAATTGTCTCTGAGTTGGTAGCAACAGATAGTAATGATACCCTTGCATTCGACCCGGATGGTGGGATGTTGGTCTCGAATACCTCGGCAGGATACAGCTATATTTGGGAAAACCAGGGCGGTCAGTTTAAAAAATTGGCCAGCATCGCTTCGGAGCCAGCCTTGTCGATGGCTTTCAACTCGACAAATGATCGTTTATATGCTGGTGAGGATGGACAGGT
>DAOQPR010000046.1:9443-11057 GCA_035333265.1 Anaerolineales bacterium | reverse complement strand
TCCATTTGGCATACGATGGAATTGAAAGTTAAGCGGTGGAATTCTTTGGCTTTATGTTAAGGAGTAGTATATGATGTTCAAGTTGTTCAAATTCACAGCTCTTCTGGTAATTTTGATGTTACTGACCTCTCCGTTTGCTACTTCAGCGGCGTTTGCGGCTGCTGGCGATGTGACAAGGATCTCGGTCAACTCAAGTGAGGTACAGGGGAACGACATTTCTTATGCAGGGCAAATTTCATCAGATGGGCGGTTTGCCGTTTTCGACTCGGATGCTTCCAATCTTGTTGCGTCTGATACAAATGGGGCAGGCGATGCCTTCCTTCGAGATATGCAATTGGGTACAACGATTCGAGTCTCGGTCGATTCGCTGGGCGGTGAAGCCGATGGCGGCGGGGGGGCACCTGCCATATCTTCGGATGGCAGGTATGTGGCATTTGAATCCGGCGCGACCGATCTCGTCTCTGGGGATACGAATAATGTCACTGATATCTTCATCAAAGATACCCAGACAGGGGGAGTGGAGCGCATCTCCGTGGATTCGAGCGGTACGCAAGGCAATGGAGATTCCTCTTCTCCTTCCATTTCTGGGGATGGTCGTTATGTGGCTTTTGTTTCTTCTGCTACAAATCTTGTCCTCAATGATAACAATGGAGTGGCAGACATCTTTCTGCGCGATACACAATCTGATACAACAACACGGGTTTCCATAAGCGCCAATGGGGTATCATGGGATCCGGTGGTCGCGCAGGGAGGCGGGTACGTGGTATTTTCATCCAATGCCACCAATTTGGTGGTGGGAGATGCCAATGGAAAAACGGATATTTTCGTTTACGAAATTTCCAACACTCAATTAACGAGAGCTTCAGTCAATAACAACGAACAGGAGGGGGATAAATCTTCTGTGGATGCTTCCATTTCCGGGGATGGACGGTATGTCAGTTTTTCATCCGGTTCTCACAACTTTATGAGCGGCGATACTTACGAATTGACTTATGTCTACATTCGCGACCGGCAGTTGGAAACCACAACCCTTGCCTCCATCCAAAACGGTTATCAAATGGTTGGTTGGTCCGATGCCACAACTATGTCTGCAGATGGCCGCTACGTGGGTTTCAGCTTCGATGATAAAGGCGATGGTATGCCTAAACGTTGGTTGTATGTATATGATCAGATCAGCGGGCAAGTCACTCAGGCCGCGGCTGGCGATATCGATGGGATGGCCAATCCGCTCCTTCCATCTATTTCAGGGGATGGAAAGTATTTATTGTTTGCTTCGAGTTCGGCCACACTTGTTTCTGGTGACACGAATAATACACGGGATGTTTTTGTCAAAGAAATGGCGTATCCAACGGATGATAATCCATCGGTTGTTTCGATCGAATATTATTGTGCAACGGTTTGTTCCCCGGCCGATCAGATCGTTAATTTTATTGTTCATTTTTCAGAGCCGGTTACAGGTGTGGACAGTGCTGATTTTGATATTGATGCCAGCGACACGATTTTAGGGTCCTCTGTAACAAACATCAGCGGAGTCGGAGGCGAATACATTGTCTCAATCGATGTTGGTACCGGTGATGGCACGCTCCGTCTCGACATCATTGATAACGACAGTAT
>DAOQPR010000046.1:0-9343 GCA_035333265.1 Anaerolineales bacterium | reverse complement strand
ATGTTGGTACCGGTGATGGCACGCTCCGTCTCGACATCATTGATAACGACAGTATTCAGGATGCTGCGTTGCAACCGTTGGGCGGGGATGGACTTGGGAATGGGACATTCGAAGACGGGGAGATTTATATTATAGATAAAAGCCCAATGACAGTTTCAAGCATCCTACGCATGGATGCCGACCCGACAGCAGGCGGCAATTTACATTTTGCGGTGAAATTTTCTGAACCTGCCAGCGGTGTGGATGCGGCCGACTTTTTGCTGGTGAAGACCGGAACATTGAACGTGCCCTTGGTAATGGATGTGACACAACTTACCGCCTCATCCTACACGGTCACTGTTCGCACAGGCCCGGGCTTGGGCACCCTGCGACTCGATATACCGGATAGTGCGACGGCACAGGATCTGACCCATCATCCCCTTTCTGGTCTGCCATATACATCTGGTGAAACTTACACCATCAATGAATCGGCTTCATTTTATGATGTGCCTTCCACACATTGGGCGTGGCGGTTTATCGAACGGTTGTATAAAGCTGGCATTACTGCCGGATGTGGGAATGGAAATTACTGCCCTGAGGATCCAGTAACACGTGCGCAAATGGCGGTTTTCCTTTTGCGTGGAATTCATAATTCCGGATACGTTCCGCCTGATGTCGGTTCCGATACTGGGTTTACCGATGTAGATGTGAGCCATTGGGCTGCGACGTGGATCAAACAGCTTTCGGTGGAAGCGATCACCAGCGGTTGCGGCTCTCAAATTTATTGCCCTGAAGATTCAGTCACACGCGCGCAAATGGCGGTCTTTTTGCTTAAGTCCGAACATGGTGCTCCATATTCTCCACTTGATGCAAGCGGCACGTTTAGTGATACTCTTGGGCATTGGGCCGAAGATTGGATCGAGCGACTTGCGTTGGAAGGAATTACATCCGGATGCGGCAATGGTATGTATTGTCCGGAAAACCCGGTCACACGTGCGCAGATGGCGGTCTTTTTGGTAAGGACATTTCAACTGCCATAAAATGAACAAGCTCATCCTGAACTTGAGGATGAGCTTGTTATGCATTTCTTACCAGAATGTGGGCTGTTAGAGTCTTTGTAGACTAATGTCCCAGTTATATTTGTAATATTATGACTTTACCATCATTTTGAGGAACATTTCCACAACCATTGGGTCAAACTGTTTCCCAGATTGTTCCTTGATATAGTCTATTGTTCTTTCAGCGCTCCAGGCCGCACGATATGGGCGATCTGACGTGAGCGCATCCCAAACATCAACGATGGCAAATATGCGCGCAGAGATGGGAATTTCCTCACCCTTCAGCCCGCGCGGGTAACCACTTCCATCCCATTTTTCGTGATGGCAATAGGGGATATCCATGGCAGGGCGAAGATATTCAATGGGATACAGCATGTCATAGGCATATTGCGGGTGCATTTTCATCAACCGCCATTCTTCATCGGTCAATTTATCGGGTTTAAGGAGGATCGAATCGGGAACGCCTAATTTGCCGATGTCGTGTAAAAGAGCTCCACGATGGATATGGATCATATCCTCATCCGAAAGCTTCATGGCCTTCACGATTTTCATTGTCAGGCTGGTGACTCTTTGGGTGTGTCCTTCGGTCTCCTTGTCACGCAGATCCATTGCGCGTGACCAGCCTTCGATGGTGGCTTCATATGCCTCGAGCAGTTTTTTGTGCTCTGCTTCTGTATTTTTTCTCTCATCTACAAGTTTGCGGTAGCGATTCAAACGCATCAGACCCATCAGGCGCGTGCGTAGTTCATACCTGTCGTAGGGTTTGGTCAGGAAATCATCTGCGCCTGATTCCAAGCCGTCCAACAGAGATTTTCGGTCATCCAGCGCGGTGAGAATGATAATGGGCACTTCTGCCAGCCTTGCATCTGCCCGTATATGGCGGCAGGCTTCAAACCCGGTCATGCCAGGCATCATAACATCCATAAGAATAACGTCAGGGGGGGTTTGGCGTGCCAACTCCAGAGCTTGGGCACCTGAAGATGCCATAATAAGGTTATAGCCTTCTCCATCAAGAATAGCCTCCAAAGTCTCACGCCCAGCGGATTCATCGTCGACAATTAGGATCGTTCCAGACATTGACTTGCTCCTTTTCACTATTACCTTAGAAAATATATCCTTAAATTGAAAAAATGAGGATGGGGGGAAACCACCATTTATTTTTCAGGCGGCATAAGGTCGACCAGGCCATATTTCACCGCCATGCGCACCAGCCCTGCAAGGTTGCGGGCATTTAATTTTTCCAATAAGTGTGCGCGGTGTTTCTCCACCGTCTTTTCGCTAATTGAAAGAATTTCTGCAATTTCGTTACTGGTGTGTTCCTCGGCGATCAGTTGGAGTACTTCTTTTTCACGCGGCGATAGGTTGCTGGGTGAATCTGACTGAGGTTGGTACTCTGGCCGGATATTATTTGGATCGACACTCAGGGAGGATATGGGAGTGCTTAGGTAGATTTCATCACGATAGGCGGCCTGCACGGCAGAGATAAGCTCTTCGCTGGCCGCGGATTTAAGGATGTACCCATTAACTCCGGTTTGAAGCGCCTGGTAAACAAGCCCTTCATCGGCATACATAGAAAGAATCACAATCCGGGCTGGGAGTTTTAATTCCTGAATGCGCGCGGAAGCCTGGATTCCGTTCATAATCGGCATACGAATATCCATCACAACTACATGGGGAAGCAATTTTTGGATTAGCTTGATTGCATCTTGTCCATTTGAGGCTTCACCAACAACTTCGATTCCTTCGGACTTTTCGAGCAGGGCGCGTAGCCCGGCCCTTACCATTTGATGGTCTTCAGCGATCAGAACCCGGATCATTTAACCTCCGTTTTTTCAATGGGCAGACAGGCAGTGATGATAGTTCCGCGTTCGGGTATGGAACGGATCGTAAGTTTTCCTCCCACCACGGTCAAGCGTTCCTTCAACCCTTGAATGCCGATCCCTTTCGAATTGGAGACAGAAGGATCGATTCCCTGGCCATTGTCCTGTACGATAAGTAGAAGGTTGTTATCATCCACTGTAAGTTCAACCCAGGCTTGTGATGCATGAGCATGTCGGATGATATTGGTAAGGGATTCCTGCAGGAATCTGTAGAACGTAATGGCATATGTATCCGATATTGACGGGATCGGTTCTGCTTCAAATTGGATGGGCATGCGGGAGCGGCGTCCAAATTCCTGGCAATATGACCGTAGTGCAGATGCCAGGTCTAGGGTATCGATGATGGGCGGGCGCAGATCTTGGGCGAGCAGCCGCATTCGATTCAAGGTTTCGATGGTATCTACACTGAGTTTGTTGAGCCGTTCCCGAACGGATGTGATCGGCAGGGGCAGGTCACTTGACAACAGACGCAGGCCGATCAAATGTGCGGTGAGGGATTGCCCCAGTTCATCATGAAGTTCCCGTGAAATGCGTAAACGTTCTTCTTCCTGGGCGTTGACGAGGTGCTGTGCCATTTCACGGAGGCTTTCCCGCTGGTCGAGCATGATGCGATAACGATTAAGGCGTGTGATGGTGTGAACGCGGGCGCGTAATTCCTGCCGTTCGATTGGCTTGCTCAGGAAATCGTCAGCCCCGGCTTCGATGCCCTTCAGCCTGGAAGCGTGGTCGTCCAGTGCGGTGAGGAGGATGATGGGGATCTCGGCAAGTTCAGCGGTCGCACGTATGTGTCTGCAGACCTCAAACCCGTCCATGCCTGGCATCATCACATCCAAGATAATCAAATCCGGCCGAAGTGTCTCCATTTTTTGAAGCGCTTGCTGGCCGTTTTCAGCGAAGTGCAGTGCATAGCCTTGATTATATAAAATGGATTCAAGGGTATCGCGGCTGGAGGCATCATCGTCTACGATGAAGATATTACTGTTCATGCGCTTTTTATCCTTCGTGCTGCGAGATGTTTTTCGATCATCATCAGTAGATCTTTAAGGATAATGGGCTTGCTCAAGTAATCGTTCATTCCGGCTTTCAGGCAGCGTTCGCGGTCGCCGGGCATGGCCAGAGCGGTGAGGGCAATGATCGGTGTGGCTGCCAGGCGCGGTTCGAGTCGGATGCGTTTGGTAGTCTCAAGTCCATCCATATCGGGCATCATAACATCCATCAGGATCAGGTCTGGCTCATTTCGGACGGCCTGGTCTACTCCGGCGTAGCCATTATTGGCTGTAAACACCCGGTAATTATGTTTTTCAAGATAATCCTGGATTAGCATGGTGACGGGTTCTGTATCTTCCACAAGCAAAATTTTGGGAGATTGTTGAGTGGGTATATTTTTCATGGTTTCAGGTAATGGGGATTTCTCATGTAACTCCTTTGCTCCGAGAGGGCCTGTTTTTGAAAGGGCAACCCAGGGAAGGGAAATGGTGAAACGAGTTCCCTGACCCGGCGCGCTTATCACTTGAACGCTGCCGCCATGCAAACGGGCCATTTGACTGACCAACACCAGGCCAAGGCCGGTTCCCTGATTGCCGCGTGCAAGCCCTGCATCCAATTGCATGAACGGCTGGAAGAGGAGCGGCAGATTGGATGCGGGAATGCCAATGCCGGTATCCCATACGGTAAAGGTTATGACCTGCTTTTCCTTGCTGCCTTTTATCTCCAACCCAATGTGCCCATTTTGAGAGGTGAATTTAACCGCATTGCTTAAGAGGTTGACCAGCATTTGTTTTAAGCGGCGCTCGTCCACCCAGACCAGCTGGATTTCAGGGTCAATATCAAATTTGACTTCCAGGTTTTTCTTTTGGGCCAGTTCCATAATCATGCGCAGACTGGACTGGGCTGTCCGGACTATATCGGTTTTGGCAATATCCAATTCGATCCGGCCAGCATTGATCTTGGCGAGATCCAGGATGTCATTGATCAACTCAAGCAGGTGTTGGCCGCTTTCAACAATGGTATTGATGTATCTTGCCTGTTTTTCTGTCAGCGGCCCGGCCACCTGTTCGGAGAGGCTTTCTGAGATGCCGAGGATGGCATTAAGTGGAGTACGAAGTTCATGGCTCATATTTGCCAGGAATTCGTCTTTGAGGCGCAGAGCTCGTTCCATTTCCAGATTGGCAATGCGTAAGACCTCTTCGGTCTTTTTTTCCTTGGTAATATCGTGAAAAGCAGCCAGGAAATATTGATCTTGTTGGATCTCAAGGGCAAAGATGCGTGCGCCAATATCAAGAAGACTATCGTCAACGATCTTAATTTTCAACTCGGTCGAGGCAAAGTTATTATTAAGGGAGAACGCTTTTAAAACAGCCTCACTTAGTTTTTCGATTTGATCATGCTCGATCAAGCCGATTTCGTTCATCGTACGGCCCAGGATAGATTCACGGGGAAAGCCTGTCAAAATCTCAAAAGCATTGTTCGTACGAATGATATACCCTTTGGTATCGAAAAGCACAACGGCATCTGGCGCCGCTTCAAAGAGCAGGCGGTTTTGCTCTTCACTATTGCGCAAGGCGGTCTCAGCCTGCTTGCGCTCTGTGTTATCAAACACAGTGGAACGGCTGGAAACATATTCTCCATTTTCATTGTAGATTGCAACCGCATTGACCAATACGGGCATACGAGTCCCGTCCCGGCGTATGAATTCAAGTTCCAGATCGCGCAAAAATCCCTGTTTCATAAAAGCCGGGAAATATTCATTGAATATGCGCTGGCTTTCATCTGGAAGGTAATTGGTCAGGGATGTCCCGATAATCTCCTCCCGCGTATAACCCAGCCAATTCAATTCCGTTTGATTGATCATGATCACCCTGCTATTAGTATCCAGGGAATGATACCCGGCTGGGGCATTATCGTACAAATCCTGTAATTCCGCTGTGCGCTGCTGTATGCGTTCTTCCAGGGTGCGGTTTAGTTCCAACAATTCCTGTTGTGTGGTTTTTAGATTATGAATGTCTGTTGAATTGATCAGGACGTGAGCGACCCTGCCATTTTTGGCATGGATCGGTTGAATGTAGGTTCGGTACCAGCGCGGGCTATTATTGACAAAGGACAACGCCTCATAAACCATACCCTGATCCTGCTCAATAACCAGATGAATGTCCTTCATTTGGCGTTCAGCGACAGGCCCGGGGAACAGTTCGTACATGCTCCTGCCGATCAATTCCACTGCATTTCCTCCCAACTGCCTGGCAGCCACATCGTTCATAAAAAGAAAACGGCCATCAGCATTAACCGTGGCGATAACACTGTCGAGGCTTTCCATCAAACCTCGATATTTTTCCTCGCTTTCTCGCAGTGCTTCTTCCGCTGTTTTTCTTTCAGTGATGTCAAGCGATGTTCCATATCCCAATACTGCCTGGCGTTGTTGACCTTCTCCCTCAAAGGCGACTCGAACATTCAGGATAAGCCAATGTTCACTCCCATCAGGATGGATGACGCGATACTCCAAATTAAACCTTCCCGGTCCATCAGGTGGCATTCCCTTTTCAATTTCACGCCGCACCCGTTCTATATCATCGGCATGGACACAGCTTAACACCTCTTCTATGCTGGCCTGGTTTCGTTCCAGACCGCAGTGTTTCCGCGCTCGCTCGTCAAAAGTAATCACTCCAGTTGTCAGATCATTGTTCCAAATTCCCAGGTCAGCCGCTTCATAAGCCAGCCGTAGATATTCTTCACTCTCCCTGATTTTTTCTTCAATAACTTTGCGCTCGGTAATGTCCTGTACGATTGCCATCATACGAACAAGAACGCCTTTTTCATCATAGACAAGCTTCCCAATTTGGTGTAACCAGCGTTCTGTGCCATGGTTCTGGCGTATACGGTATTCGTAATTTATATCATTTTGCCGCTGTTGAATGACTTTCTTATCCTGTTGTAGCAGGTATTCTCGGTCTTCAGGCGACATCATCGCGCCTATGGTTTGCTGGGTGACCACCGAGCCGGGCGGCAACCCTAAAATATTATATAGTTCGGCGGAACAAATCAATGCAGGTTCGTTTTTATTCCACTCAAGGTGGCCGATATGGCCGATCTTCTGTGCTTCAGTAAGCAGAGCCTCATTCTTGTATAGCTGCGCCTCCATCTCTTTTCGACCTGTGATATCACGCCCATAAACAGCCAGCCGCCAAACCTGACCCTCCTCATTAAAGATCGGGTAAATGCTATTCTCATACCATCTTCCGGCATGTTTATCTTCAAATACAACCGGCTTTTTTAGCTCGATCACACTCTCTATTTGCTTTTGCCGGAATGTTCCCAACTCTACAGGGAGCAGGTTATATAGATTTGTATCAATCAATTCATTTGATTCAAAACCCATGCGGGCCGCGGTTGTATTGTTGTTTGCAAGCACATTCCCATGAATGTCCATGAGGAAAACAGATTCTGTGGTTGCATTCAGAATAGCCTGGGCGGTCTCATTACTTTCCTTCAGCGAAACTTCAGCTTTCCTGCGCAAGATGGCCATGGTAACCTGACCACTGATTTCCCGCACCCGTTCCAGGGTGCTCTCATTCATTGGTCTCGTGCTGGAAAATTCAATTAATCCAATTACCGAGGAATTGACCCTTAATGGCATTGAGAGCGTCGAGGAAATATTCAAAACTTTTTGTATCTTGGGAATAAGCTTAATGGCTAGATGTTTTAAAACGGGGGGAATGATAGAGGCTTCCGCGAATTCCAGGATTTGTTCTCGGATAATGTCTGGGTCATTGACGATCGTTCCCTGGGTATTTTGAAGAATGCGATGGAAATAACTGCCTTCCAAGATTGGAATTTGGACTTGCGGAATGGGCTGCCCTAATAGTTTTTCGATTCTTTCCCGTATGATTGGCGAAATTGCATCCCGTTGGGAGATCAGGTGTGTCCCTTCCGGGTTCGTAAGGTAGATCGTACAGGAACTGACAGAATAAATACGCCTTGCTTCTTCATCCAGAATATCGATCAATGTATTTAAGGAGGCGCCGCGATTGGCAGCATCATTGAACCGGCTGATCAGTTCAAGATCCTCCCGGCGATGTTGGATCTCCAACTCAGATCGTACTTGCTCTGTAATATCGCGGAAATTGATGGCAATGGCCTCTACACTGGGCAGCGCAAGTAAATTGCTAAACGTGCTTTCCACCCAGCGCCATTCTCCTCGTTTATTTAGGATGCGATACCGTAGAGCTACAGTTTTTTCTGGTTGTTGGATGATATCTGTAAATGCCTTCTGTACTTTGGAAAGGTCTTCCGGATGGGTTATATTGTCAGGATTGCCATCGAAACCCGTTTTGTAACCGAACATCCTTTCAACAGACGGGCTGAGATACGTAAACTTGGCATCCAGGTTGATAAGGACAATCCCATCCGGAGCATGTTCGATTAAAGCCCGATACCGCATATCCAACCGACGAAGCTTGTCTTCAGCTTGTTTGCGCTCGGTAATATCGCGCGAAACGCCATACACTTCCAATCGCTTGCTTGCCGGGTTGATTGCGAATCGTGTCGCAGTTTCTGTCCATACACTGCTCCCATCCCGCCTGGTTTGTTCAATTTCGTCGATATGAGTTGAGATAATGCCTCGGTTGAATTCTTCGATGCGGCCAGGGAGGATTTCAGCCATATATTTGGAGGAGGCAGGTGTTAGTGTTTCAAAGGCAGACTGGGCCAAAGTCTCTTCGACGTTATATCCTCTCAACTGTTTGATCGATGGACTGACATAGCGGAAACGCATTTCCTCAACATCCATGACCCAGATCACATCTGAGACATTCTCAGCCAACAGACGGTAGCGTTCCTCGCTTTCACGTAATTTTTCGAAGGCATTGCGGACGGTTGTGATATCTTCATATGTTGTATAAACCTGATACGGCTTATCTTCATCGGGTTTAAATCGCGGCACTGAATTGGTATTGACCCATCGGTAGATCTTCTTTGCCGGGTCGTACACTCCCATGACCACATCTCGCACCTGTTTTGCTGTCCTTAATGCGACCATGGCCGGATGAGCCTCAAGCGGAAAATCTGAACCATCTTCGTGTATGGTATGCCAATCAGGATCAACGGTTGCCCTGCCCATCATCTGATCCAGGCTTAATCCCATAATTTCCTGTGCTGCCGGGTTTGCCTGAACAACCTGCCCGGTTTCATTGTGAAAAACCACACCCTGAACCATTGTTTGGAACAACAGACGATTTCGATTGTCGCTTTCATATCGCGCATCTTCAACAGTCCTGAGCTCGGTAATATCCTGGGCTATTCCCACCGCAGAGAGCGGCTCACCATTTCCATTAAAGGTTATTTTTGCTTTATTACGCATCCAGTGTATCTCGTCATGCACAAGGATGCGATATTCGATATCGAAAGGGGCACCATGCATGGCCGCTTCCCAGG
>DAOQPR010000045.1:0-12961 GCA_035333265.1 Anaerolineales bacterium | reverse complement strand
TTGTTGGCTTGCGCACGTTTGGTCAACTCGCCGCCGGTGGAGATGACCATCAATTGGCATCCGTTTTTCTGGGCAGACTCAAAAACATTCAATACTTCTTCTGAGTTGCCGGAATGTGAAAGGCATACAACCAATGTTTTCTTTGTGGCGTATGCGGGTAAGCCATAGCCGCGATGGACGCTCACGGGTAGTGAAAGGCTTGAGCAAACAGAGGCAACTACCAGTTCGGCAGCGGAGCCGGAGTCGCCCATGGCGGATAGGATGATGTTTTGGATGTCATCAAATTTGGGCAATGGCAGTGTTTGTGCCAATTCCCATGCGCTTTGCAGTTGGTCGGGCAAGCCGTCAATTTGGGCGCGCATGTTTTGGCGGTCAATTTGTTTGAAGAGTTCGAGGTCGTCTAAGTTCATGGTTTATACACAATGAGACCTGTCAGGTTTTTACGAAGTCCCCGGAGGGGGAAACCTGACAGGTCTTTTTAGTTAACTGGCATCCTTAATAAACTTGCTCAAATCCTTCTTCATCTGTTTGAGCGAAGGCATGTGGACGTACATCATGTGCCCGGCTTCGTAATAGCCCATGCGAATGTTCTTTCGCAAAGACTCGTCGAGCGCGAGATGGTTGAAGGTGTATTCGGTGGCGAAGTAAGGCGTGCCAAGATCGTAGTAGCCGTTGGCAACGAAGACCTTGAGATATTTGTTGAAGGTCATTGAAGCCCGCAAAGTTTCAGCCACATTGACATATTGATTTTCAAAATAGCTGTATGACCATTGCCGCCAAACTTTATCGCTCAAAATTTCGTAGGTGGTATCGGTTTCAAATTTGAGCTCCGAGCGGATGTAATCATTGAACGCCGCCGTGTATGGACCGTTGACCTGTGCAAAGAGCGGATCATACTCAAAAGTCTCAGTCACGCCGAGGCGGTCGATGCCGGTGTAACGGCTGTCAAGCCGACCGACCGTTTTGCCTTCATCACGTAAAAGCTCTTTGAAGAAGTGGAAGGTGTGAATGCGCAAATTACCGCGTTCGATAAAGTCCACCGAGATGCCGGTGAGGCGCGAAAGTTTTTCTGCAACCTTTCTTCTTTCTTCTTTGGTGAGGGCGCCATCCTTCATTAATGCCGCCGTGTATTCGCCCAGCGCAAATTCTTCTGATTCTTTGAGCCAGGTCTTGAGCGGAATCTTTTTGTCGAGCTTGCCGTGATACCAGGCTGTAGCCGTGTACCCAGGTACAAAGAGAATATAAGGCAGGTCATTGTTGAGGTTGAAGTCGAGCGTGGTGAAGTCGAGCACCGATGAGATGAGCATCAACCCGTTGAGCAACATGCCGTGACGATCGGCAAGGTAGCCGGAGAGTCCTGCCGCGCGTGTGGTGCCATAGGATTCGCCTGCCAGGAACTTGGGCGAAAGCCAGCGATTGTAGCGCGTGGTGTAGAGACGAATAAAATCACCGACCGATGCGATGTCCTTGTGGAACGTATGAAAATCTTTAGACTTCTCGCCTTCCACCGGGCGGCTGAAGCCAGTGCTCATCGGGTCGATAAAGACGAGGTCGGTTTCGTCGAAGACAGAAAACTCGTTATCCGTTAATTTGAAGGGCGGCTTGGGCATCTCGCCTTCGTTGGTCATCACCACGCGGCGCGGACCGAGCACACCGAGATGCAGCCATACGGAGGATGAGCCAGGTCCGCCGTTGAACGAGAAGGTAAGCGGGCGTTTGGCTTTATCACGCACACCATCAAGCGTGTAGGCAGTGAAAAAGATTTGCGCGCGTGCTTTTTCTATTTCGCCATCTTTTTCATTCACTTCTTCTTTCAACACCATCGTGCCGGTTGTGACGGTGTACTTGAGCGTCTTGCCGCCGATCTTCACCGAATGTTTGGTGGTGACGATATTGTCCTTGGGGGTGGTTTTTTCTTCTTTCTTTTCTTCGTCTTTCTTTTTTTCTTCAGCCATGTGAGTCTCCTTTATGAACGATATAAACGTTCGGACATGAATTGAATTTCAGGGATGATTAATTGTAGTACAAAGAACGAAATCCATTCTACGGGAATAAGAAGGAAAAAGGCAACGTCTGCAAGAATGGGATTTTGGATATGCTTCGCCAACTGCTTGCCGATGACGTCATATAGGTGCCGCATCCTTCTATGACTTGGGGCTGATACGCCCATCCAGGCGATTTCCGCCGCCTTGAGCCTCTGCAACTGACGGTTAACCCGCATGGATTTTCCATTTGCCAACCTCACCTCTTGCGAGCCGACGAAGTGCGGATGTCCCTGTGCGGCGGCGGTGGCAATGTAACAATTGGGCGGCTCGGTGGGTAAGGCGTTATACAGCTCGAACATTTTCAAGATATTGAAGCGCAAGGCAAAAGCATAGGCCGAAAACCAGGTGAGAATGCCAAACCCTTGAGTAAAAGAAAAGCTGGTCTCATAATATTTCAAAAGCCAGCGGGTGGTTTGCAGGGCGAGAAGGAAAGCCCAGAAAGGGGCCGCAATGCCAATAATCGCCAGCACAAAGAAGAACCCCCAAAGCGCAAGGGCTATAAGGATCAATGGAATGAGAATCGCAACCAAGCGCCTGCGTTCGAACAATTTGTCCCATTTGGGTTTCAACCAAAGATATAGTTTTGGAAGGATAAGTGGGGCGCCATATGCAAGCACCACAACCAAGACCGCAGGAGATAAGCTGAATGTAGCGATCAATGACAAAATGCTATATTGCAGGGCAAGGAGTGTCCCGCCATAGATGCCCAGACGGATAATTAAAGAATCAGCAAATTGTTCACTATCCCACAACACCAAGAGATAACTGAGAATTGCATACAAAAGCAATGGAAAGAATGCCAATGAGGCTTCTGGCAGAAGAGAAATATAGATGTAGGATATAAATCTGCCATCCTGCCATTCTGGTTTCATCAGTTCGATAAAAGAGAAATTAAAAATCGGCGCAGCGACAATAAATAATCCGAAGAGAATGCGTTTCCAAGTTCGATCCAACAAGGGTGGGACGATGGTCTCCCCGCTTTGCGTTTGAAGTATTTCTTCCATCAGAAGACTCCTGTAATATTATTTGATCTTATTGATAAACGCGTATATTTCCTTTTTGTTCCAGCCGCTTGGCTCGGCGAGATTAGCAGAGATATCCTTTGCAGATTTTCCAGCTTGAAGTTCCTTCTGAATGGCGGCACGGAGTTCAGCTTCACTCCACACAGCTCTTTCTTCTTTCTTCTTTCCCTCGATCACCAACGTAAACTCGCCGCGTGCTTCTTTTGAACCAAAATGCTCAATAGCTGCATGCACATCTCCGCGCCAGTATTCTTCATAGAGTTTGGTCATTTCGCGGGCAACACAAATGCGGCGGTTGCCGAGCGTGGACTGAATATCTTCAAGTGATTCCATGATGCGGTGTGGAGTTTCGAAAAAAATGAGTGTAAAAGGCTGTTCACTGATTTCGTTGAGTCTATGATGGCGTTCGCTGGATTTGTGGGGGAGATAGCCGAGGTATAAGAAGGAGTCTGTGGGGAGACCAGACACGGTCAGGGCGGCGATGGGGGCTGAGGGACCGGGAACAGGCCGAACGTCGAAGTTGGAGGCGAGGGCAGCTTGAACGAGCTCATAGCCCGGATCGTTAATCGCTGGAGTCCCGGCATCTGAGACGAGGGCAACATCGCCCTGAGTTAATCTCTCAAGGATGAAATCGAGCTTGTTCAGTTTGTTGTGTTCAAAATAACTGGTGAGCGGGGTTTTGATCTCGAAGTGGGCGAGCAGTTTCCCGGTATGGCGGGTGTCTTCGGCTGCGATGAGGAGGGATTCGCGTAGGATCCGCAAGGCACGCGGGGAGATGTCTTCAAGGTTTCCGATGGGGGTGGCGACAAGATATAAAGTACCCATGCAAGGATTGTAAAACAAAAATCGGGCTTGCGCCCGATTCAGTTACAACCTTTGAGGGTGAATTTAAAAACCGTACAACCGGCCTGGTCAGGCGGGACGGCCGCACAACATTGATTTTGGCCATCGAAAGTTGAATCAGGGGAACATTGAGCCAGGTCTGATTCAGTGATCGGCGGGGGCAGGCAGACCTGAAGGTCTATGGGAAGAAAATCCTTGCCCGTGCAGTTGATGATCTGGTTCCCACCACTGGTGGTTACTACATCACAGGTTCCTTCTGCAGTAAGAACCTTATAGTTTGCGCCGATTGGAATGGAAATATTGGCATACGGAGATTTTTTCGCGCAGGCGTTATTGGTGAGGGTTACTTCTGGTACGGGGAACAATACCGCCGAACAGGCAGGGGCAAGAGCCGGTGCTGCTGTGTCGGTAATGGATACAGTCGTGAGGGTGGGTTGCACTTCCACCTGACTCGGAATGACCGTGGGCGGTTCATCCGGCTTGAACAATTGCTTTCCTAAAAGGACAAAACCAATAATGGCAACAACCAGCACCACCCCGGCAACTGCCAGACCAGTCGTTTGTTTTTTGGAAAGTTGGGTTGTGGGGCTTTTTAAACGGCCAGTGAGACCCGTATTGGTGTGGAAGGTAATATTCCCTTCACTGCCAAAGGCGATCCGGTTCAGGGCTTTTGCCAGCTCAATGGTATTGGCGTACCGCTGATTCTTGTCCTTGGCCATGGCTGTCTTAATGATGCCATCCAACTCGTGTGGAAGGCCCGGGAATAACTTAAGGATTTCCGGCACCGGCTCGGTGATGTGTTTGACCACCACTCCCATGGGGGTATCGGCGCTATAAGGCTGTTGGCCACTCAACATCTGGTAGACAATTACGCCCAGCCCATACACATCGCTGCGCAGGTCAATGTCTGTTCCCTGAGCCTGTTCAGGACTCATATAAGCCGGTGTTCCAATGACACCGCTGCCCGTCAGGCTGCCAGTGGCTTCGGTCAGTTTGGCAACGCCGAAATCGGAAATGAACGGTTCGCCGCCTTCATCAAAGAGGATGTTATCGGGTTTGAGGTCACGATGAATGATGCCCTTGCGATGAGCATGCGCCAGACCCTGTGCAACCTTTTCGACGATACGTGCAGTATCCTGGATCGGAATGCTGCCCTTTTCGATCAGGTCGGAAAGGGAGCCGCCCGTCATATAGCGCATGACGAAATAAGGTTGTCCATTATCCTCCCCTACATCATATACGGGAACAATGGCGGGGTGCTCGAGAGAGGCGATCATTTTGATTTCGCGCTCAAACCGCGAGCGGAATTGTGGATCATGCAGCATTTCCCGCGGCAGAACTTTGATCGCTACTTCTCGGTCGAAGCTGGGGTCGAATGCACGGTAAACAGTTGCCATACCGCCACGACCCAATTCGGATTTGATTTGATAACGCCCAATTTTTTCTGGAAGTGCCATGTGGACAAGTATAAACCAGCCGAAAAGAGGATGCAAGGAAACATGTCACAATTGAGCGATTAATCCCTTTCCCCAATAGGTCATGTCAACTCACTCGTTTTAATGGCGAAGATGCCGGTTCAGGACATCGCCGCGATCAGTGGTTGGCATTCTCAAGCTTTTGATAAGTCTCCAATAAACTGATCAGGATTTGGTCGGTAAAGGCATGGGTTTTTGAATACATTTCCGATGACCGTTTGGAAGAAATATGGGCTTCGCTATACACCTTGATGACCGACTCGATCAGCGTATCACGGAAGAAGAGAAAGGCCTTCGCCGCATCCACATAACTAAGTCTATAGCGCCGCGCCCGCGAGGCATATTCGTAACCGATGGCATAGGCTTCATGGGCGGCCTCAGCCTCATCCGTTGCCACATAATTCATCAAACCCTGGAATAATGACCGGGCGCTGATCCGATACTGACCGCGCGCTTCCTCATCCAATTTTTGATACCAGGATTCAGACTCGAGACGCCCCTCTGAAATCTGCATTCGGACATGACGAATCACCTCCTGAATCATCCCTTCAGGTTGAAACGCCTCACCCTCGGACCTGGAACTGGTCTGTGCCCATAGAGAGATTTCACTCAGCCGATACCGGCGATGCCCGCCCTGCGTCTTGTGAACCGGCAGGATGCCCTTATCAGACCAAAGCCGCACCGTGCTGGGATGCACACCCAGCATTTCTGCTGCATCACTGAGGGAGAGCCATTCGTCGGTCATTGTGATCCTTTGGAGTCGTGAAGCTTGCTTCACGACTCCATATTACTCTGCTGCCAGCGCAACCTTATCGACAAAGTTGGGGTCATGTGCTTTTTTCTGGAAGGCATTCACATCTATTCGATAAAGCATGATCGCTGCAATCATAAGCATCAGTGCTTCGAGGCTGAAGACGACGAGATAACCATGCAGTGCATCCCCGGTCAGTTGGGTGGCAATGTCTGCGATGACACCGGCCATGAGCAAACCAATCAGCCTGGAGAGTCCGTTTGAGAAACCCCACGCGCCGATATACAAGCCGACTTTCTCCGGCACGGTCAGGTCGAACATCAACGAGAGGTTGGCAATGGTGGAGAGTCCCGTCCCCAGCCCCAACAGGGTGATGCCAACATAAAAGGCGGACTTATTGGCAACCAGCCCGCTGATGACAATGATGATGAAACCGATCATTGCGCCGAGATTGCCGATTTGCGCTACGTACTTCTTTTTGACGCGCCCATCCAGAAAACCGGCGACGATGAAGGCGATCAGGGTGAAGCTGTTGGTAATGGAGACAATCCGCGAAGTCTGTTCGAGGGTCATGCCAAAGGCTTGCGCGCCGAAGGGTTCGAGCAGAACGTCCTGACTCAGGATGGCAGCGAGCAGCAGTAGCAAATAGACGAAGAAGATTTTCGCCACGGGATTTTCGGTGATGGCAGCGACCATTTGTTTGACCGTGTACGTGTCGGCTTTGGCTGGGGCGGGGGAGAGGCTGACGTGTGGCTCCAGCTTGAAGAGGCCGATCAGGCCCATGGTCAGGGCGGAGGCGGCGACGATAATAAAGGCGCGCGAGAGCAAGGCCGGGTCATATTCTGTGACCATGCGGCTTAAGCTGATCCCTGTCACGATCAGACCAATGACCATAATGGTGAACATGGTTGCTATGGTCTTGCCGCGTCCCTTTTCGCCGGAAAGTTCCGAGGCGAGTGAAAGGTACGAGACTGCTGAGAGGTTGTACCCCATACCCCATGCCCCGAACGCCAGCACGCCGATGATGATGCCAAGCGTGAAGTTCTGGCTGATGAGCACGGCGATCTGCGGCGAAACAGCAACCCCGACGACGCACAGGATCAGCCCGGCAAGGATGTAGGGACTGCGGCGGAATCCCATGATCGGATGACGGTCTGAAAAAGAGCCGATGGCGACCTGAATAGGTGCAAGTAAATAGGGGAATATGGCAAGAATGGTGAAAAGTGTTTTTGAAACCCCGAGGTCGTAGATCATCACGCGGTTGAGCGTGCTGTTGATGGGCACAAGTGTGATGGCAACGGCAGTATGAATTAGGGCGAGTTGGAGGCGTTTGATGAGCATGTTTTTTTTTAGTCTGGTGACCTGGTAGAGGGATTAAACAAGGCAAGGGCGTTGTTTGGACGCCCTCGCCTCTGATGGTTGGAATTGTACTTTTTAGGGCGAAATTCGCAATGTAGATTTATGTAGAATTTTACTAGAGGATTATGAGGGGAAGGATGTTAGCCAGGAAGCAAGCCGCTCTCAACTCATTGCAAATTGCTTAATCAACTCATTGTATTTTTCCACCAATTCTGGTGCGGGGTCTTTGCCGCCGAAGTTAAGAAAGACCTTGAAGGCGGAGTTGCCGCGTTTGTCGAAGAATTGGAAGGAAAGCGATTCGTGCTTATCGAGGTGACTCGGTTTGCGGAAGGCAAAAACGGATGCAAGTTCCCAGCCGCGGATGTGCATGTCGAGCGATTTACTGCGGACGTTGAGAAAGCCCTGAGCGTTGGAGAATCCGCCGAATTGACCGAAGGATTCAATGGTGGTCGAGCCGTTCGAGACGATGACGGTTACATCCCCGAGCGCTTCAAAAGCGCGGATGATCTCCTCCCAGCGGTTGAAATCCAATTCGCGGGCAGTGTCGCCTTCGAGCGCGCGCAGAATATCCACTTCGGCGATGCGTAATTGATGGGCGAGCATGAGCGTCATCTGCGAACGATCCTGGTTATAGGCATCGCGGATGGCTTGCTGGCGTTCGGTCACGGTCATTTCGGGGCTGAGGGCAATGTCGGTTTGGAACATGATTAAATTCTCCTGTGTGAGTAAAGGTTTATATTGTTTTTCGGAAGTGGCGCGTAGTATAATGTCGGCGATTTGAATAATCTAGATAATTGTTATAAAATTTATCTATATCCAATTGAAACCAATTTTCAACTGGGTTGAAAAATTTATGGAATCAGGGAGCTTGCTCCCTTACCTTGGAGTCCGATGTCTGTAAGTCTAGCCATGCAGCGTTACGCCGCAGAAATTTACCGCCTGCAACAAGACCATGAACAGGTTCCGCTTTCGCTTTTAAGTTCGCATGTGGAATCATCAGTGCAAGCCATTTCCAGCATGGTTAAGCGTTTGCAGAAACATGGTTATCTTGTGCATGAGCCGTATCGCGGTGTGCGTTTGACTCCTGAAGGAGAGCGCATTGCCATGCCATCCCTGCGCCGACACCGTCTCACCGAAGTCTTCCTTGTCAAAGTGATGAAGTATGACTGGGCAACCGCTCACGATCTTTCAGACACCTTCGAAAAAGGCGTCAACGATGAGATCGAAGACCGCATGGACGAGTTGGCAGGACGCCCGACGCGATGTCCGCATGGGGAGCCGATTCCTTCGAAGGAGGGAGTCATGCCTGTTGTCAAAGATGTACAACTTATTGATGTCCCTTCCGGGTCGGATTGTGTCATTAGCCGTGTGCGTACACATGATATGGAGAAACTGCATTACATCGGCGAATTGGGACTTGTGCCAGGGACGCCTTTCCATTTGATGAGTTGTGCTCCGTTCAAAGGTCCGTTGCGATTGTTGATGAAGCCGCACGATCATTTGATCGGGTACGAGTTAGCCTCCTCGCTTTGGGTGGAGGTGACTCAAAAAGGCGAGGGTAATAAACTTCCGCCGTTGAAGGCGTCTACAGGCAGGTCGTAAAGTGGCAGACTCCACCCGAAGGTGGAGTCTTTTTTTTGTGGGGAGGAACAGACGTCAGTTAGGAGGAGGCGGGGATTTCCATCGTAAGAAAAGATGACATCTGTCCATGTCGAAAAAAAACAGGCTCGGGAATAATAAGGTCAACCATAACATTTTATAAAGGTTGACCCTATGACAGTTCGGCAGTTAAGCGAAAGCACGGAAATGTATCTCAAAGCGATGGCGGAGTTGGACAACGGCGAGGCGGTGTCCATCAGCCGTTTGGCAGAGCGTTTGAGCGTGACCCCTGTTTCGGCAAATGAAATGGTGCGGCGGTTGGGTGAGCAGGGTCTGGTGTTGCATACCCCATATAAGGGAGTCAATCTTACTTCCAGCGGGCGCAAGGTGGCCTGTAATGTGGTGCGCAGGCAAAGGTTGTGGGAATGTTTTCTCTATGATCATTTGAAACTGGAATGGGCGCAGTTGTACGAACTGGCTTGCTCGCTTGAACATGCCACTGCCCCCGAGGTGACGGATGCGTTGGCGGTCTTTTTGGGGAACCCAAAGACCTGCCCACATGGGAATCCTATTCCCGATGAAAATGGTTCGTTTCCAAATGTGAATTCGATTTCGTTAAGTGAAATTCCGGTGGGGGAGACGGTGCGTGTGGCTTCCATTCGTGCCACGTCCACTGAGGCACTTAAGCACATTCAAAAATTGGATCTCCTGCCGGGGCGTGAAGTGACTGTTTTGGAAGCGGCGCCAATGGATGGCCCGCTCATGCTGCGGACGGCAGGCAAAGAGATCGCACTGGGGCTGCTGATGGCAGAATTAATTTTCGTTGAACCTATATCCAACTAAAGGATTTTTACATGGCTGAACCTCTTCACTTGCATCAACTAAAGCCCGGTCAAAAGGCCACGATCATCCACATTGGCGGACCGAGTGCATTGCGTCGCCGTTTTGTCGAGATGGGCATTGTCAAAGGCGAGACCATTCTGCTCGAACGCCATGCGCCGCTTGGCGACCCGGTGGAGTATTTCATCAAGGGCTATCATCTGGCCTTGCGCAAGGAAGAAGCCGCGCAGATCGAGGTGAGCCTGTTGGGAGATGTGGCATGAAAGAACTTACGATCGCACTGGCAGGCAACCCGAATGCCGGGAAGACGACGATCTTCAATGTGTTGACCGGGTTGCATCAACACACGGGCAACTGGCCCGGCAAGACGGTTGAAAAAAAGGAAGGTGAGATCGAGTGCGGGGAAATCAAGATCAACATTGTGGATTTGCCCGGCACATACAGCCTCACGGCCTATTCCCCCGAGGAGATCATCGCGCGTGATTACATCATCGAAGAACGCCCGGATGTGGTCATCAATGTGGTCGATGCGACCAATCTCGAACGAAATTTGTATCTGACCGTGCAGATCCTTGAATTGGATGTGCCGGTGGTGCTTGCGCTCAATATGACCGACGACCTGCAAAAGAGCGGCACAAAGATCGACACGGGTCACCTGTCACACTTGCTTGGGGACATTCCCGTTGTGCATACGTCTGCAAATCAGGGCAAGGGCATTGATGAGTTGATCGATCGGGCTGTCTCCATTGCGAACAAGAAGTGAATTTAAATCTTATGACAACAACGCAACTCTTTCGACTTGATTATGGCGGCAAATTGGAACGTGAAATTGCCAACGTATTGGCCGCTTTTGAAGAATATGGTTTCGATACCGGACGTTATCCGAAGCGCTGGCTGGCGATCAAACTGCTTGAAGCCGACGTCGATATTTTGGAACGTGTGCAAGCCGTGCCAAATAGCGCGCCGGTCATTGCACTGGCCAGGCAGAGCGCGGATCATATCAAGGATATGTTGGGGGATGATGTTGACCTGGTGACGGCGGACCGGCGTTATGGGTTTATCAATGGCGTGGTGCGTCAGTCGCTTCAGCGCCCGTTGATGGATCGCATCACACTTACAGATCATATCGATAACATTGTCACGCACAAATGGCTGGGACTGCCGGTCTTTTTTGCAGTGATGTACGTGATCTTTCGACTCGTGATCGATGTTTCCTCCCCATTTTTGGATTGGATGGATGCGGTGATCAACGGCCCCATTGCGAACGGATTTCGCTTCCTACTTAATCTGACAGCGGCTCCAGCGTGGATAAATTCTCTGGTCGTTGACGGCATTGTCGCCGGAGTCGGAGGCGTGTTGGTCTTCGTCCCTGGGCTGTTGATGCTTTACTTCTTTCTGGCTTTGCTTGAAGATTCCGGTTATATGTCCCGCGCAGCCTTTGTGATGGACCGCTTCATGCGCGTGGTGGGCTTGCACGGCAAATCGTTCATCCCCATGATCCTGGGCTTTGGCTGCGCGGTTCCAGCGGTGTATGCGACCCGCACCATTGCCAGCCGAAGAGACCGGATTCTCACTGCCCTGCTCGTACCGTTGATGTCCTGCTCGGCGCGTCTGCCAGTGTATGTGGTCTTTGGGTTGGCCTTTTTTGGCGCACGCGCCGGGACGGTGATCTGGGCCATGTATGCTCTGGGCATTTTGGTTGCCATGCTGGCAGGGCTGGTCTTTACCCGCACCATCCTCAAACCGGATGTCACCTCGGCCTTTGTGTTGGAACTTCCGCCGTATCGGTCTCCTTCCATGAAGAGTGTTTTGATCCACATGTGGGAGAACACGCAGGAATTCGTGCGCAAGGCGGGGACGATGATCCTGGCTTCTTCGGTGATTCTATGGCTGTTGTTAAACCTGCCCTGGGGCGTGAGTGAAAAACGCAATTCTTATTTTGGCATGGTCAGCAGCGCAATTTCTCCGCTCTTCGCCCCGTTGGGATTTGACAATTGGGAGACTGGCGGCGCGCTCGTCACTGGCTTCATGGCGAAGGAGATCGTCGTCAGCACCATGAGCCAGATCTATCTCGGCGAGGGAGAGGCGGAAGTTCCTGAAGCCACAACCCTGGGTGAAGATTTGCTCGGCATCGGTCAGGGGTTTTTGGAGGCGACGATCAGCTCGGGAAAAATTCTCCTGAGCATCATCCCCGGCGTGAACCTGGTGGATGAGGACGCGGAGCGGGAGGACACTGCCTTGAGCATTGCCTTGCGGAATCATTTTTCTCCCCTCAGTGCGGCGGCCTTATTGGTATTCGTTTTGCTGTATGTGCCGTGTGTCGCCACATTGGGGGCGATCAAGCATGAATTTGGAACATCGTGGGCGGTGACTTCGGCTGTTTATCAAACCGTTGTGGCGTGGTTTGTGGCGTTGCTTGTCTATCAGGGCGGGCATCTGCTCGGGTTGGGATAACAAAGATGTTGACCCAGCTTCTCAACCTATTGCGTGACCGCGAAAACGGAATGAGCCTTTCCGAGATCAGCCGCGCCATGAATGCCCAGCCTACAGCGGTGTTATCCATGATCGACCTGCTGGTTCAAAAGGGCAAATTGATCGAGATCGGCCCGGACGGAAAATGTTGCACCACCTGCGGAGTTCAATCCGATTGCAATCTGCTGGCTGCAAGAGGGAAGAGGTACACTAGCGTTCCGCAAGATGAATAGCGTATAGCCATATGAAAGGCGAAACCAACGAATCACATTTTGCAACTGAAAAACTTGTTTTATATCCCGCACGGTCACAAACAGAGTTTTTTTGAGAATAGGCATGGTATTGGGTATGGCCATGGGCATTGTATAGCGGATTGCAATCTTTTATGATAGACTGAAAGTGCTTTCATAAATCTTTCTGAAAATTATTATGACAATCAAAAAATCCCCTACTATTTATGATGTTGCAAAACTTTCTGGCGTAAGTATTTCCACCATTTCGCGGGTACTCAACTCACCGGACAAGGTCAACTCGGAGACCCGCACCAAAGTGATG
>DAOQPR010000044.1:0-12968 GCA_035333265.1 Anaerolineales bacterium | reverse complement strand
ACGGGTCATAAGCGCCTCACCAACTCCCAGATTACGGGCAGAAAGGTCAACGATGACGTCTTCAATAACCGAACGAATACCAGTCGGGACGTAGTAAATAGCAAGGGTCAGCGCTCCTATGATCTGCCCAGAGTCGTTGCGAGCAGCTAACAGAGTGGATGAAGCCTGATGAACGAGTGCAGTTAAATGGTCGCGAGATGGAGGCGGGTTATTGTTGGTCAGCTGGGGTATAAGGCGTTGAAGCGCTTCGTAGAGTTCCTCATCGACACGGGTAATGATTTCAATTTGCATGGGCTTTGTCCTTGGGAATGAGGCTGAGGACAAGATAATAGCCGACGTAGATCAACGAAGCCCAGGCGACCCAGCCAGGCTGATCGGGATATTGCAACAATCCCCAGATACCAACCGCACCATACAGATAGGTAAGTACCAGAGTGAGCTGACGTAGATAGCTATTACGGCTGGGGTAAATGTACTTAATGGGGATAAAGACCATGATGTTGAAGAGCATTAGAAAACCAAAGTTAACCCAGGGTGGTAGATTCATGAGCAACATATAAAGAGCGGCAACATTCCAATAGGATGGGAATCCTTTGAAGTGATGGTCGTCGGTCTTGGCATCGGTCTGGGTGAATTGATAGGCAGAAGTAAGCAGGATGAGAAAGGCTGTAAGCCATTTGACCGATACGGGCAGCAGGTCGGTGTGGATCATGAACACAGCAGGGACAAGGACGTAGTTGAGATAGTCGAGGATATTATCAAGCAGGGCGCCGTCAATACCGTTCGCATATTTTTTTACGTCAGCCCAGCGCGCTAACATACCGTCAAAGCCATCCACAAGCATGGCGACGATCATCCAAACGATCATCATTTTGTAATTCCCCTCGAAAATGGCGAAGATGGCAAGCAGCCCCCAAATGGCACCGGTGGCCGTGAAGAGATGCACGCCCCAAGCAAGGGCTGATCGCAGGAGGTTG
The DNA here is from genome assembly GCA_035333265.1 of Anaerolineales bacterium. Classification (GTDB taxonomy): domain Bacteria; phylum Chloroflexota; class Anaerolineae; order Anaerolineales; family Villigracilaceae; genus Villigracilis. The sequence goes on along the minus strand of DAOQPR010000044.1, from coordinate 11,991 downwards.
GGTTGAGACTCTGGTTTTTTTGAAGAAATCATTGGGATCCTCAAATCTGGTTTTGATGATTATAAAAGGATTTTGCAGGGAGATGGGTTCTGCTCTTATGTCTGGGGGGATAATTCGACATCATCAGCTTTTGGTTTAAAAATAATCATAGCGATCAGCAATCCAAATGGCAGCGGGAAATAGACCTGCCATTGTTCCTGATTCCCCTGTACTGTAAAAGCAAATAACACCCAGATACCCACCAGTAAGATGATCTCGCTTACTGCAATCCATCCATTAGCTTTTACCCCATATCGTTCGGATACGATCTTGAAAACCAAAAACAAGGCCGGGAGCATCATAATGTAATTTGTAGTAGCCGTGCGTGTCACCACCAAATTGGTGATAATCAGTGTCAGCGCGATCACCCAATCCAATTGTCTACCATCCAACTTATGCCTTACCCGCCACCATTCCCATAAAAGCCAGATCAAAAACAAACCAATCAATCCATATTCCACATTGGGATTTAATGAAGGAAAGACAATGGTAGTTAATATGTTCAACGGCGAACCAATCGCAGTGTATGTGGTGTAATCAGCCAGTTGAGGGATAAAATCAAACAGCCAGGTGGGTACAAAAGCAAATGACAGACCCAGCAAGATAAACATTGTAATCGCCAATGATGCCAGAAAATGCCAGCGTTTATTCAGAAGACCCCAAATTCCCAGCAGGGGAATTATCAGAAAAGACATTTGCGGCTTGGCTGAAGACAGAGCCAAAACAATGCCTGCCAGAATATCATACCGCTCCTTTAAGGCCCATAAACTCAGAACAATCAACAAAGCAGCGATTCCTGCAAATTGCACTAAAAAGATCGTACGTACTTCATGATACATGAAAAGCATGGAAAGAAGCGTCAGGACAAACAACCACAATGGCGGCTTCCATCGATAAAGACGCAAACTTAGAATGACCATGATCACAAATGCAAATTCCAACGTTGCTATTCCAATGGCTTGCGCCCAATCCCAGCTAAAAAAAGCCAGGGGAAGATAAAAGAAAATCGTAAAGAAGGGATAGGCAAACCGCTGTTTATCTTCCCCGGGGGCTGCGAGGCGTCCATACATCATTTCTTGTGAACGATGCATTACCTCATCGCTATATGGGTTTATCCCTTCAAATAACCACGCCTGCGCTCCCACGTAACGCGGGAGCGAATCATTGCCGCCGGGAAGGCGCGAAGTAAAACCTTCATGGGTTAATATCACATCGGCAACATAAGCCGCAAAAAATATAAAAAAAAGAAAAATGGATGTCAAGCGAGTTCGGTTCATATCAATTCGCATATTTAGGAGCGGAACTTTTTAACTCGAATAATCTTCAAATTTAACACAAGTAACAGTAAAAGGATGCAAAAGGACGGCCCGCCTTACTTGGGCCGTCCTCATTTTCAATTTGATTAAGCCTTCTGCAAACCAACCTTCATCGTTTCGCCTTCGAACGCATCCTCCACCTGAGACACATTCACAGGTACCAACGCAAAGGATAATTTGACCGACAACGTTTCCGCCTTAATGTAATCCATATGCATCTCCACCGCAGACTTCAATCCTGCACTGGCTTCAACAAACAGGTTAATGCGGTCAGATACATCAAGGTCGGCAGTCTTGCGCAGGTCTTGCACACGGCGCACAAATTCACGCGCCAACCCTTCGGCCACGAGTTCCGGAGTCAATGTGGTGACGAGCGCCGCCACATAAGCGCCATCTTCTGCGACAGCAAAGCCTTCCCTGGCGAGTGCCTTCACTTCCACTTCCTCCGAGATGATCTGGAAGGTCTCGCCTCCGGCCTTGACCTCAAGCGGGTTACCAGCCATCAGAGTGGATGCCACTTCCTCGGCATTCATCGAAAGGATCGCCTTCTGAATGGCCGGGAACTTATTGCCATATTTCTGCCCCAACTGCTTGGGCAGCGGTTTGACAGTATGAGACACAGCTTCAGTCGAGGCATCCAACAGGCGCACCTGCTTGACGTTCAACTCATCCTGAACCACCTCAGTGTTTTTCAGCAAGGCAGCTCGTTCGGTCGTATTCCCTACAGAGAATGCCGCCTCCGCCAGAGGTTGGCGCACCTTACGGTTTGCTTTTTGGCGAGCCGAGTGCCCCAAAGAAACGAGCTTCATCACCAATTCCATTTCGCGGTTAAGTGACTCATCGATGAATTCTTCCATCACAGCGGGCCATTCGGCAAGGTGGACAGACTCAGGCGCGGTCTGATCCACAGAACGAACAAGGTTTTGGTATAGCTCTTCCGCCAGGAAAGGCATGGCAGGTGCGATGAGTTTGGCGACTGTAGTCAACGCGGTATAGAGCGTCGAATATGCAGCCTGCTTATCAGCACCTGATTCATTCTTCCAGAAGCGGCGGCGTGACCTGCGCACATACCAGGTGGAGAGATTCTCCACGAACTTTTCCACAGGCCGGGTGGCATTGGTTACATCATATTCTTCATACGCCTTGGTCACATCGCGCACAAGCACATTCAGTTCCGAGAGCAGCCAACGGTCGAGGTCATTGGTTGTGGCAGTCACGGTCAGTCCCTGGGGTTTGTCCAGGTTGGCATAGGTCACGAAAAATGAGTACACATTCCACAGTGTAAGCGTAAAGTTGCGGATGACCTCACCAACCAGATCGGAAGAGAAGCGGCGTTCCTGGCCAGGCGGGGTGGCAGTGTAGAGGTACCAACGCAAGGCATCTGCACCGTGCAGGTTGATCACATCCCAGGGCTGGACGATATTGCCCAGCGACTTGGACATCTTCCGTCCCTCCGCATCCTGGATGTGCCCAAGGCAGATCACATTCTTGAAAGAGACCTTGTCATTGAGCAGGGTCGAGATGGCGTGAAGTGAATAGAACCATCCACGCGTCTGATCGACCGCCTCACAGATGTAATCGGCTGGGTACTGCGCTTCGAACTTATCCTGATTTTCGAATGGATAGTGCCATTGCGCATACGGCATGGAGCCAGAGTCGAACCACACATCGATCAAATCTTTCACACGTGCCATGCGTCCACTGCATTTCTCGCATTTCCAGTGAACGTTATCCACATATGGGCGATGCAGGTCAAGTTCGCTTAGATCCCTTCCGGCCTTTTCGGAAAGTTCCTTCACCGAGCCAACACATTCGCGATGATGGCAATCGTCACATTCCCAGACCGGCAGTGGTGTACCCCAATACCGTTCACGCGATAGAGACCAGTCGATATTATTTTCCAACCAGTTACCAAAGCGTCCATTTTGAATATGATCCGGCACCCAATTGATGGTCTTGTTCAGACTGACGAGACTTTCCTTCTTCGCGCTGGTGCGGATATACCAGGACTCGCGTGCATAGTACAACAAAGGGGTATGACAACGCCAGCAAAATGGATACGTATGAACATATCTCTCCGAGCGAAACATCAACCCGCGCGATTCAAGTTCCTGAATGATGAGTGGATCGGCCTCTTTGACAAAGATTCCACGCCACGGGGTGATTTCAGGCATGAATGTCCCATCCGGCAAAACCGTCAGTAAAACAGGCAGATCATACTTTTTACCTGTTTCCATATCTTCCTGACCAAAGGCAGGAGCCGTGTGAACCAACCCCGTACCATCCTCTGTGGTCACATAATCACCCAACACCACAAAATAAGCAGGCTTGTCCACTGGCATGTAGGTGTACAGTGGCTGATACTTAACACCGCTGAGTTTCTTTCCCTTGAAAGTATCTACGACCTTTACTTCTTCGCCACGGAAGACTTTCTCCAGCAAAGATTTTGCAAGGATGAGTTTCTCAGTCGTGCCATTGTGATCACGTTCAACGGTCACATAGTCTACATCGGGGTGTGCGGCAACAGCAACGTTGGCAGGCAGCGTCCAAGGTGTCGTTGTCCATACCAATAAATAGGTATCGGGCTTGTCCACCAATGGGAAGCGCACAAAGACCGAGGGGTCCTCCGCTTCGTCGTAGCCGAGGGCAACTTCATGGTCAGAGAGAGGCGTGCCACAACGCGGGCAATACGGTACGATCTTGTAGCCCTTGAAAAGCAGATCCTTCTCCCAGAAATTTTTCAAAATCCACCAAACCGATTCGATAAAGTCATTGGTATAGGTCACATAAGCCGTATCCAAATCGACCCAGAAGGCGATGCGCTCGGTTAATTTTTCCCATTCCTGGATGTATGTAAAGACAGATTTCTTGCAAAGTTCGTTGAACTTGTCGACGCCATAATCTTCGATCTGTTGTTTGTTTGTAAAACCAAGCTGCTTCTCCACTTCAATCTCAACTGGCAGACCGTGGGTATCCCAGCCGCCTCGGCGCGAGACATGATACCCCCGCATGATTTTGTAACGCGGGAACATATCTTTGAATGCGCGTGCGAGAACATGATGCACACCGGGGCGGCCATTCGCAGTGGGCGGACCTTCGTAAAAGACATACTCCGGCTTGCCCTGTCGTTGTTCGATGGTCTTCTTGAAGATATCCTGTTTCGTCCACATTTTGAGGACGTTATCTTCCATGGAAGGCACATCGAGTTTTGGGTTGACTGTTTTGAACATTCTCACTCCTTATTATGTCATTGCGAGGAAGGCGATCTTCCCGACGAAGCAATCTCCCAGTTTCAGGAGGTTGCTTCACCCGCTTTGAAGATTCGCAATGACACGAATTAAAAAATAAAAAACTCTCATCTCATACAGAGACGAGAGCCAAGCTCACGCGGTACCACTCTGGTTTTCATCCGAAGATGAACACTCATTGGGTGACAACCATCACCCTGTTCCGATAACGAAGAACAACTCCGGCTCACTTACTTTCAGTTACCAAACCCTGATTACTGGTAACTGATTTCTGCTTGCTGCTCCGGGAGGATTTTCAATTTACTTTGAAGGTTCGCCTTTCACCGATCTGCGAACTCGCTGGCATCTACGCAAATTTACTCGTTCCCATCAATGCTTTTAAGTATTGGGATTATACACATGTCATTCCGAAACGGCAAGTCCTATTAAACTCTTATCTAAAAATCATTTTCTTTAGCACGGAAACTGATTTTTAAAGTAGTCTCCACAAACATCTTAATCATCGTTTACCCGCTTGCCCCTTACGTGAAAAATTACGCATTGACGTCTAAATATGTGGCAGGTATAATCGACATTCGGCATTATTTCAAAAGCAGGAGTATATTATGACTACACCAGATAGCGCACCCGTCGAAGCGCTTGAACCAAAAACTAAATTCAATGGCAAGGTACTAAAGACCACTCTCGCAGGAGCACTCGTTGATATCGGGCAAAGCCTGCCAGGTGTTCTTCACATCTCACAGATCAGCGAATCAGCGATCAACAAAGTGGAAGATGTAATAAAAGAAGGACAGGAAGTCACCGTTTGGGTGAAGCGCGTTCGCAAAGATCGCATTGAATTGACAATGATCGAACCTCTGGCCTACGACTGGAAGGAACTCAAGCCAGACATGGTCGTCAAAGGCAAAGTTGTGCGCCTTGAAACCTATGGCGCATTTGTGGACTTCGGCGCAGAACGCCCCGGCCTCATTCATGTCAGCGAGCTCACCCACGGTTATGTAAAGACCGCCGGTGATGTTGTAAAAGAAGGCGATGAAGTTGAAGCTAAAGTACTTGATGTTGATCGCCGCAAGCGCCAAATCCGCTTGAGCATGAAGGCCCTTCAGGAATTGATCATAGAAGAACATCTTGAACCTGCACCTGAAGAACGCAGAAGCAAGGGCAAACGCCACAAAGGTAAAAAGGAAGAAGAACACTACGAGATGGAGCACGAGGTTTCCAACGAGCCGGAATACACTGCCATGCAGATCGCCTGGCAGGAGGCTCTTGAAAAATCCAAAAGCAAGAACAAGATCCGTGCAAAATCCTATAAATCAAATTCGCACGAACATGAAGAACTTCTAAATGGCACTCTCGAAAAGAGACTGCCCACAGGCGGATAAGAAAAAATAGCGAGCCGTAAATGGCTCGCTATTTTTTTACTTTTGGCTGCTTTTTAGGAAGGCTTCCATGAATTCATCCAAATCGCCATCCAGAACAGATTGGGCACTGCCTACTTGATACTCCGTTCGGTGATCCTTGACCATTTGGTATGGATGTAAAACATAAGAACGAATCTGGCTTCCCCATTCTGCTTTTGTATATTCGCCGCGTAGAACGGCTCGTTCTTCTTCTTTTTCAGCTGTCCGCAATTCAAGTAAACGTGCCCGTAAAATTCGCATGGCAAACTCGCGGTTCTGGGTTTGCGATCTTTCATTTTGACATGTGACAACAATGCCCGTTGGAATGTGCGTCAAGCGAACTGCTGTTGCATTTTTTTGAACATTCTGTCCACCTGCGCCGGAAGATCGAAATACGTCCATTTTTATTTCACTTGGGTTGATTTCGATATCCGCTTCTTCCATTGTAACCTGCGGCAGAATCTCCACTAATGCAAAGGAGGTATGACGGCGATGGGCTGCATCGAAGGGAGATAAGCGTACCAGTCGATGGACTCCTTTTTCAGAGCGCAGATAACCGTACGAATATTCTCCGCTTACTGCAATCGTTACGCTCTTAATTCCAGCTTCTTCACCAGGGGTTGTGTCTAAAATTTCGGCAGTAAACCCATGGCTTTCGATCCAACGCAGGTACATTCGTTGAAGCATATCGGCCCAATCTTGCGAGTCAGTGCCGCCTGCCCCAGCATGGATTGCAAGAATGGCATCATCACGGTCATATGTTCCTGATAACATTGCCGCAAAAGATCGCTTTTCCAATTCTCTTTCGAGTTTTAATATCTCAGTTTCTATGTCTATGCGCAAAGAATCGTCACCAAGGTTTGCCAACTCGGTGAGATCATGAATCTGTTGGTTGATGGACGCCCAGGCCTCTACTTCATTCCGCAAATTAGAGACGGTTTTCATCACCTTTTGGGCATTGGTCGAGTCATTCCAAAAATCAGGGTGTTCGATATCCTTCTCCAGCTGGGATAGTTGGTTTTGCTTGGCCGTCAGGTCAAAGACGCTCCAAAAGTTGTTGAGTTAATTCGTTGGCCGCATTAAGTCGCTGAAGCAAATCCTGCATAATCATCTCCTAATTATTTGCCATAATTCCATCTACAAACGCATCGGGGTCAAAGGGAGTCAAATCTTCGGGCTTTTCACCCAAACCAGCAAACAGAATCGGCAGGCTCAACTCACGTTGAATGGCAAAAGCCATACCGCCGCGCGCAGAAGAGTCTAGTTTTGTTAATATGACGCCGGTAACATTTACGGCATCTTTAAAAGAACGTGCCTGTTGTAGGGCATTTTGTCCTGTCGTGGCATCAAGCACCAGCCAAATGTGGTGAGGCGCGCCACTCATTGCCTTACCAACCACACGATACACCTTTTTCAATTCTTCCATCAAATTGAAGCGCGTGTGAAGGCGCCCGGCGGTATCAATCATGATGATATCTTCCCCTCGGGCAATTCCAGCCTGTATGGCGTTGAAGGCCACAGCTCCTGGGTCGCTTTCGGGAGCACCCGCGATCACCTCCACGTTTAGCCTGTCTCCCCAAACCTGAAGCTGGTCGACCGCTGCGGCACGAAAGGTATCTGCTGCACCTAACAGGAGTTTCTTTCCTTCGTTATGATAGCGAGAAGCAAGCTTTGCAATGGTGGTTGTTTTGCCGGAACCATTAACACCCACTACAAGAATGACACTGGGTTTTGATTCAAAAGTAATTATAGGAGGATCGACAAGACGGGAACGCAGTTCGGTTTTCAGAGCGGTATAAAGCTCACTGGAGCGAGTCAGCCCCTCGGTTCGTGTGAGGCGTTTTAAGGATTCAATAACAGATTCGGTGGTGTCAATTCCCAGATCTGCCTGAATCAAAAGAGTTTCAAGATCATCCCAGGTTTCTTCGGTGATCTCAGAAGTACCAAGCAGGGTGGCGATTTGGCCAAAAGCGGCTTTGCTGGTGCGGGTAAGTCCTTCCCGCCATCGTGAGAAAATGTTCATGGGCGGCGATTATATCAGGGTTTTATGTTATACTTTTTCGGCTAATCGAGCCAAATAATAGAATAAAAAGGAAGTAATAATGTCTGGAGAACCTATTCATATCTCGGATGAAGTGTTTGAGAAGGTCGTCATGCAATCAACGTTGCCGGTCATTGTGGATTTTTGGGCACCGTGGTGCAATCCGTGCAAAATGATCGCTCCGACTCTTGACAAACTTGCAAAAGAAATGGATGGCCGTCTGGTGATCGCAAAGGTTAATACCGATGATCATGCAGAATGGATGCAGAAGTTTGGTATTCAGGGAATTCCCACATTGCTGTTCGTTGCCAATGGAAAAGTGGTACATCGCCAGGTTGGCGCTTTGCCGGAACGTATGCTGCGTGATGTGGTAAATCAGTTCATGGAAGTTGTGGGACAACAAAGCTAGGATACGGTTTGGGAGATGGGTGATGAAGAAATCACTTTTTGTGTTTCTCATTTTGAGTTTTTTTCTTGGCGCATGCAGCGCAATTCCTGGCTTAAGCCAGCCTGAAAGCAACGCGCCAACTCCGATCTCCCAGGAAGACCTCGAGGCGACATCAGCTGTTTTTGTTCAGCAGACTCTGGATGCCCTTCCAACAAATACCATCGTCCCAAGTGAAACTCCGGTAATTGTTCCACCAACAAAGACACCTACTGTTACTGCAACCCTGCCAACCCCTACAGAGACCGGAGTACCTGCACTTCTGACGTTGACAGCAACTTTAAGTGCCGCAAGCGCAACACCTGGAACTGAAGTGGGCAACCCAGTCGTCGGAACTATTCCAGCCACTGCAACCATTGAAGCTCAACCACTCACCCATGGAACACTTCCACCCAACCTGCCATATGGGACCATCAATCTTTTCAATAAATCCCATGTGGATGTGTATATTGCCTTGAGATGTGTAACCAAGGAAGGGTATGTGACGTTGCTCGAGTATCCGGTAAACAAAACATATAAAGTAAGCGCCCCTGCTGGGAAGTACACCTATGTGGCCTGGGTGGGCGGCAGGCAATTTGACGGCAGTTTTGCACTTGAAAACGATGGTTACATGACAATCACGTTTTTTAAAGAAAGAATTAATATCAAGAAAAACTAAGCTTAGAGGATACCTCTAAGACTCAAGACTCTATGGAGAACTACATGAATAAAAAACTTATCTTCGCGTTGACTCTATTTGCTGTACTCCTTGCAGCATGTGGTGGTCAGCCTGCGGAGCCAACTTTATCTGCTGAAGAGGTACAAGGAACGGCAGTATCTTCAGCTTTTACCATGGTAGCGCAAACCCAGGCTGCCATCCCAACCAATACGCCATTGCCGCCAACGGAAACGCCGTCACCCACCCCCTTGCCCACATTCACAGCGGTTGTCCTCCCTTCGCCAACAACCGATTTTGCCCTGTTACCTACTGCCACACAAGCAGCCGCGAACAATTCCAATTCGGCCCCATGCAGCGGCATTCTCAATTTATCTGAAGCCGGCCCGCAATCCAATGTCCGTTTTGAAAACGATACCAACAAGGGGACGGTCAGTCTATCGATCTATATGTATAGCCCAAATGATTTTGGCCAATGTGGAAGCATGTCTGGTAATCCGTATGTTTTGTTACCGAATGCCACACTCACAGTCTCCCTGCCCAAGGGCCTTTATTATGCCTACGCTTGGATCACTTTCAAAAATGGTGATGTCAGCTCTGCAGAAGGAAACTTTATCAACAAGATCGGTGACAATCACCTTTTCCCGGTTATTGTCAAGGATGACTTCATCGTTTCAAAGTAACGTCTACACATTTCGTGAAAAATGTCCTGTGAATGATCACAGGACATTTTTTATTAGACTGCTTGCATAAGTCCTTTGGAATCCTGAAGTTCTACTTCAGGCAGGATTTCCGATGGTAGAACTTTCGCAATCCAGGTTCTTCACTCTGTTTCTTTTTGGATCCGAGCGCCCAACGCTCTTAATTTCTGATCCACTTGTTCATAGCCTCGTTCTATTTGAACTATATTCCGTATTTTAGAGGTTCCTTTGGCTGCCAGGGCGGCTAACAACATCGCCATGCCTGCGCGAATATCAGGGCTTTCTAATTTCTCACTGTAAAGCTGCGTAGGCCCTTGGATCAGGCAGCGATAGGGGTCGCAGAGGATAATACGCGCACCCATGCCAACCAATTTATCTGTGAAATACATACGGCCTGAAAACATCCAATCATGAAAAAGTACAGAACCTGAAACCTGAGTTGCAACGGTGATGGCAATACTGGTTAGGTCAGTGGGAAAGGCAGGCCAAACATTTGTCTTGATTTCAGGAACAGCACCATCAAGGTCAGACACGATCTCGAGTTTTTGGCTTGATGGAACAATAATATCCCGCCCTTCTACATTCCAATGAACACCCAGGCGGCGAAAGACTTGCCCAACCATTTCCAGATGTTCCACTCCGGCGTTATGGATGCGGATGTTTCCACGGGTAACCACAGCCGCACCAATATAACTTACTACTTCAAGCAGATCCGGCCCAATCGTAAATTCCCCGCCATGCAATTTTTGAACCCCCTGAATGTGTAAGGTATTTGAGCCGACTCCTTCGATCTTTGCACCCAGGATGTTTAAGAAATTACACAACTCCTGCACATGCGGTTCAGACGCTGCATTGCGAATTTTCGTTTCGCCCTTTGCTAAAACGGCGGCCATAACGGCGTTCTCGGTACCCGTGACACTGGCTTCATCCAACAAAATATCCGCACCGCGCAATTCCGATGCCTGGATATCAAAAACCCGGTTGTAATCGATTTTTGCGCCAAGTGCATGCAAGGCCAGGATATGAGTATCCACCCGTCGACGGCCAATCACATCACCACCAGGTGGAGGCAGGCGTAATCCGCCTGCCCTTGCAAGGACAGGCCCGGCAACGAGAATCGAGGCTCGGATACGGCGGCACAGGTCAGGGTCGAGATGGGAAGCGGTCAATTCCCTGGTAGTGATCCGCCAGGTATGGGTGTCTAGTTCTTCAATTTGGGCGCCAAGGCTCTCGATCAACTTCCGCATTGCAAGCACGTCGCGAATTTGGGGCACATTTCTCAACACAACTGGCTCATCGGTTAACAAACAAGCTGCAAGCAAAGGCAATGCAGCATTTTTATTTCCAGAAGGTGTTACCTCGCCCTGCAAGGGTATTCCACCTTCGATCACAAATTCTTCCATAAATAATTCTCCTATTCGTTGAACCAATCAAAATTGTAAGGCGATTTTCATAATACGCCAAGAACATTGCAGTTGACTTACACCAAAGGGCCGCTTTACTGCCCTGTCCAATTGGATTTATAATAATTCACAATGTCAATTTTATGGATCATTCCTGTGAGTGTTGGCTGGATCATTGGTTGGATTGTAAATTATCTTGCTGATGTTCTACCGAGTACGCGCCGCCTCACACCTCCAACCTGCCTTCAATGCAGCTCATCCTACTCATGGATGGATTACCTGTTGTTTCGTCCCTGCAAGAATGGCCATAAACGCAATGTACGAGTCTGGATGGTGCAGGTTATACTTTTGGCATTTAGTTTATATATTTGGAACCAACCGCCTCCCAAGATCGGTTACTGGTCCGGCATTCTGTTGCTGATTTATCTGGGAACCGTTTTTGTGATCGATATGGAGCATCGTCTGATCCTGCACCCGACCAGCATCGTCGGCTCTTTGCTTGCGCTCGGGCTGGGTACAATTTCTCATGGACTTGTTCCCACACTGTTGGGCGGACTTGGCGGACTCCTTATCATGCTTGCCTTTTATTTTTTTGGAGTCTGGTTTTCAAAAATTCGGGCAAAACGAATGCACGCCCAGGGACTCGAGGTTGATGATGAAGAAGCCCTCGGAGCCGGGGATGTCATTCTGGTCACCGTGATCGGTTTTTTGGTGGGCTGGCCGCTGATCTGGTTTTGTATCCT